>JBPCPB010000182.1:0-3402 GCA_050999735.1 Thermomicrobiales bacterium
ACTCTTTGCCATTCCACTGTCTTTCTCGCCCGCCGGTCGGAACCTCACGCGCGACTACTCGTTCTCGCGCCTGATCCATACCAGTAATAAGCGAGGACATTGAACCCAGAGTATACCACACAATGCACCGGTTGTGTCGGTTTCCGTTGCATCGTGATTTTATGCAACGGAATCGTACTGCGGACGGCGCGGATTCAAGGGTGCGGCTGCCGCACGCAGCGAGGCGAGAATCTCCAGATAGGAGCGCATGACTGATGTCTCATGGTAGGAGATGCCCCGCTCCCGGCAGAATGCCGCGACAATCCGCTGCGCCAGCCGCAACCGATTGCGCGACATGGATGGGAAGAGGTGGTGCTCGATCTGGTAATTGAGGCCGCCGTACAACCAGTCGGTCACCGGGTTGCCGTAGACGTTGCGTGCGGTCAGGACTTGCGCACGTAGCGGGTCCAGCGCCGTCTCGTCGTCAATCATCGGCATCCCTTTGTGGTTGGGCGCAAAGACCAGCCCGAGGTAGATCCCGGTGCATGCCTGATGGATGACGATGAAGAGTAGCGCCGACCACGGGCCGAGGAAATACAGCGGCACACCGACGTACAGGACGGCGTTCAGGATGAGCGCGGCGGCTTCCCAGCGGCGGTAGCGGGAGCGCTCGCGCAGCACGTATCGGGCGCTCGACAGGCGCTGACCATACGCCACGAGCGAGAGCAGCGGGAGCGCGCACCAGACCTGATGCTTCGCGACCAGTCGCTGCACACCCCGCTTTTCCATCGCTTGCGCCGGGGTGAAGGCGATCATCGGCAACTCGATATCGGGGTCCATCTCGGCATGATTCGGGTGCGCGTGATGCTCGTTATGCTTGCCGACCCACCAGCCGTAACTGGCGCCTATCAGCAGATCGCCGCCGATCACGCCCACCAGCGCATTCTGCCAGCGACGCAGAAAGCCCTGCCGATGCCCGGCATCGTGGACGAGAAAGGCGATTTGCACCGAGACGAGGCTGAAAAAGAGTGCGCCGAGGGCCACGGCCCAGTGTGCGTGGAACGCGACGAGGAACGTGATCCCCGCCGCGATCAGCCCGCCCGTCACCAGGAGGCGCATGCCGAATGAGCGCGACTGGGGTTCGAGCAACCCGGCCGCCTGCACGCGGCGTCGCAGTTCGCGATGGTCGTTTATTGGGGAAACAGGAGAATCAGTATCGAGGGTTGTGAGTACCGGGGCCGTCATAGGGCCGCCTTTCTGCACCATCAGGAAAACACGACAAAAACGGGAACGGGTATTGTGCCGCCCGGCCGCGAGAACGCTCGGTCGTTGTCAGCGCTATGTGGGTATTCTACCACGATATGAACAAATTCATTCGACATGCACGAAAACCTGCAGAATCCTATACATCCCGTGATATTGCACCGGGAGAGCCGATTTCAAAACCGCTACGACGCCAGGGACACCGCGAAACAAGAAAGAAGGGAGAGGAGTACGCCTCAGTTTTTCTCTCTTCCTGGCATTCTGGACACCGCGGCGGTTCAATCTCTGGAAGGCTTTGCGGCGAATCCTGTCAGACCCGTCACATTTCCCCGCAATGCGACGTTCTACTTTATGGGAAGTATGATTTACGATTCATATATAAACCGTGAGGGGGTCTCGATGCGTATTGTGGACAGTATCAAGGTAGATCGGTCGGTGTGGCGTCGTTGGTCGTTTGTTGCCGGTGTGATGCGGCGGGAGATGATCGTGCTTGTGGTCTGACGCTGCGGTATCAGGCCGCGATTGCGGTGACAGGATGGTAGAGGATGAGTAGCGAGACAGTAAAAACGCACATTTTGGTTGTTGAGGATGACCCGTTCATGAGTAAGATGCTCATCTTTCTCCTCGACGACAGTGGCTACCAGACGACGACACTCTCCGACCCGCGCCAGGTGAGCGGGTTCCTTAAGGAGAATGCCGTTGATCTGATCCTGCTGGATGTGATGCTGCCGTACATTGACGGCTTCACGCTCTGTACGGCGCTCCGCCGCGAGCATCCGGACATCCCGGTCATCTTCCTTTCGGCGCGCGGCATGGTCGGCGATAAGGTGGATGGCTTCGGCCATGGCGCGGACGATTACATCGCCAAGCCGTTCGAGCCGACCGAGATGCTCGCTCGCATCCAGGCCGTGCTGCGCCGCTACCGGCGTGCCGAGCGCAATCTCTTCGGTATGGTCATCAAGGTGGGCGATACCGCGCTCGACCTCGGCGAGTTGCAGTTCTCCGCGCCCGAGCGTCGGCCCGCCCTGCTCACGCCGACCGAGATGAAGATCCTCGAATGCCTGATGCGCAACGCGAATGCCGTCATCTCGCGCGAGACGCTGATCGAGCGGACGTGGGGTTACGACTACGAGGGTGGCAGTAATCGCGTGGATGTCTACATCCGCCGCCTGCGCAAGAAGATCGAGCAGGATCCTGACGATCCCCTTTTTATCCACACAGTCCGGGGGCTTGGGTATGTCTATCGAGACGGTCGCCGCGCCGCGTAGCGCGCTGACGGAACAGCGCCGGGCAGCCGGTCCGGTGGCGGAGCGACAGGGAATGGGCGAGGCGGAAATTGACGCCGTGCGCCCTCTCCTGATGCAGTTCGTCCAGCACGTCGCGGTCTCCTTCGTGGAATGTCGCTGCTCGGTGCAACTCTTCGAGACGTCGGACACGCTCAGAACGGTCGTCGTCTCGGACATGCCGCTCGGCATGATTGGGCAGGCCACCTTCCCGCTCGGTGTTGGCATCGCGGGAACGGTCGGGCAGACAGGCGCGCCACTCCTAATCCACGATGTGCGGAAGGAGCCACGTTTCCTCTCTCTGCGGCGCGAATCGTCCGGTACGATCATGTGCGTCCCAATGACGGACGGCACGGCCTTCTACGGCACGCTGACCGCGTGGGCGCCCAAAGTTGGCGCTTTCCATCGCGGCACATTGGTGACGCTCCGCGCCTCCGCGCACGGTGCGGCGCTCGCCATTGCCCAAGCGCGGCGCGCGATGGCGCAGCAGGCGACCGCCCACCGGGCGACGATGCTCCTCGCCCTGACGCGGGCGGTCACGGCGTGCGAGGACCCGTGTCAGGCGCTCGACATCGTCCTGCCCTTCGTCTGCGATGTCGTGCCGTACACGGTTGGTGTGCTCGTCACCGCAGGGGAGGAGGAGACGCCAGCGGCGACCGTTTTCACGCGGACGTTGCAGACGGTCGGACAGCGGGAGCGGCTACGGCAATGGGCGCTCGATGCCTACACCCATGCGTGCGCCCGCTCCGGGCATGGGCCGCGATTCATGCCGCTCACGGACATCGTCGCCGGGAACATGGTCTTCGCCGTGCCGCTCCGTGCTGCCGGGGCGCTCGTTGGCCTCGTCTGCTACTTCCATACCGAGCCGTTCGATCCC
>JBPCPB010000215.1:0-9753 GCA_050999735.1 Thermomicrobiales bacterium
TGCTCCTCAACCGATTCCGCGAGCAGGCGTACCTGACGCAGGGCCTCAGGATCACGATGGTGGACGAGCGCACCGAGCAGGAATGCACCTTCTACTTCGAGGGCGGCATCGTCTCCTACGTGCGCCACCTGAACAAGCACCGCACGCCGGTCCATCAGCCGCCCTTCTTCGTCCGCAAGCAGGTCGGCGATTACCTGATCGAAGTGGCGTTGCAGTACAACGACACCTTCGGCGAGGCGGCCTTCTCATTCGCGAACAACATCAACACGGTGGACGGCGGCACGCACATGAGCGGCTTCCGCGCCGCCCTGACGCGCACGATCAACGACTTCGCCCGCAAGCAAGGGATTCTCGGTGAGAAGGCGGACGCGCTGACCGGCGATGACGTGCGCGAGGGATTGACGGCGATTGTCAGCGTCAAGTTGCCCGACCCGTCGTTCGAGAGCCAGACGAAGGTCAAACTGACGACGCCGGACATGGCGGGCGCGGTGCAATCGGCGATGAATGAATCCTTCAGTATGTGGCTGGAGGAGAACCCCTCCGCCGCCAAGCGGATCGTCGAGAAGTGCCTGATGTCCGCCCGCGCGCGGGAAGCGGCCCGCAAGGCGCGCGATGTCACCCGCAAGGGAATGATGGACGGCCTCGCCCTCCCCGGCAAACTGGCGGACTGCCAGGAGACCGACCCGGCGCGCAGCGAACTCTACATCGTCGAGGGTGACTCGGCGGGCGGCTCCGCGAAGCAGGGGCGCGACCGGCGCTTCCAGGCGATCCTGCCCCTGCGCGGTAAGATTCTCAATGTCGAGCGGGCGTGCCTCGACCGGATGCTCTCGTCCGACGCGATCCGCACGCTGATCACGGCGCTCGGCGTCGGCATTGGCGAGCAGTACGACATCAACAAACTCCGCTACCACCGCATCATCCTGATGACGGACGCGGACGTGGATGGCCTGCACATCCGCACCTTGCTGCTGACCTTCTTCTTCCGCCATATGCCGGAGATGATTACGGACGGCAATATCTATATCGCCCAGCCGCCACTCTTCAAGGTCGCCTGGGGCAAGGAAGAGAAGTGGGTGCTCGACCAGCGAGAGCGCGATCTGCTCGAAAAGACGCTGACGGGCAAGAAATTGGAAGTCTCCCGCTTCAAGGGCCTCGGCGAAATGAACGCCAACGACCTCTGGGCGACGACGATGGACCCGGCCCGCCATACCCTCTTGCAGGTGACGATTGACGACGCCGTCCGCGCCGACGAGACCTTCGACATGCTGATGGGCCAGGATGTCCCGCCCCGCCGCCGCTTCATCCAAACCCACGCCCGCGAGGTGCAGAACCTCGACGTCTAGCCATATTTGTAGGCTGCTGGACCAGCCAATAGATGTGTAGACAGTGTACGTTCAATCATTTAGACTGAGTTATTGAGAGGAACTTTGTCGGGTGATTGGCGGCACTGTCTATTTTGTCCCTTCTGTGTTCACCTTTCATCTGGAACGTGAATAACGATGAATTACGAGACCAGAGAAATGCATGAGTATTGTTGAAGACATCGCCACCTTGAGCCTCGATCACATCGAGAGTGCTGAAATGCTCACACAGCGGTGGATATTCCAAGCCATGCTTGACTTCGGTATGGAAGCGTACAGGATTTTCCTTAGTTCCCCAGATGACGTAAAGGATGTGGCTGAGGATATTACGCGCGAAGCGCTTGACCGCCTACCGGGATTCAACGTCTCCCAACGAATTTATGGAACCGTTGACTACAAGAAGGCAAAGTACATTGTCTTCCCGGATTCGATTGTGCGGCAAGCGCTATTTGTTGATTCCAAAGCGGAGAAAAGTAGTAATAGCGCGACGATTCAAATGTCGCAGACCTCGCTACGCGTCATGCAGGTCCGCAGTGGCTCGGAAATGAACGAGTTGGGCTTGTTACCATCTATATCTCGATATGAGGACAGGCAGTATCTGACAACGACAATCTTTATCCATTTTGAGTACGCCGATCAGGGGAATCTGCACGTCTTGAAGAATCTTACGATCGCATGCTTGCCGAATGGTCTTTTGCAGGAGCGATATAGTCCGAACGCTCAGGACAACATATGGTTGGCAGGGCGCAATGCGCCCACTCTCGGTGAAGTTTTCCGGGCACGATTCTCCTTTGGCAAATTGCGATCAAAGGAGCCGTGGCGTGTTCAAACCGTGCTGTACGACCCTCTGGCGAACATGTGTAGCGGAATCTGGAGTAGTTGACTATGCCTCCATACATTAGCCCGAACACGATTATCCTTGGGGATAGTCGAGAGATGTTGAAAGAGGTCGAACCGGAGTCTATTTCGTGTAGTATTTGGTCTCCACCGTATCACGTCGGAAAAGAATACGAGTCAAACGCGTCATACGAAGATTGGCAACAGCTTTTGCAGGAGGTGATACGGCTTCATGTCCCGTTATTGAAGCCGGGTGGTTTCGTCGTAATTAACATTGCCGACATTCTCTGCTATCCCGATCCAGCGATGCCGAGAATCATGGCGGCGAATACAAGTCGTCGCCGTGTGCCGGTGACGCGCGAGCAGGTGCTCGAAGCGATACGAGTGCATCCTGAATTCAATCGTGATCAACTCGCGGAATTGCTTGGATGTAGTGAGCAAACGATTGATCGGCGGTTGAATGGCAACAATATCCGTGGTGGAAAATATGAGTCACAAACTCGTGTGAAGCTCGCGGGCGGTTTACTTGAACAAGCCGCGTTGGACGCGGGTTTGTATCTCTATGATCGTCGTATCTGGGTTAAGGACGCCGCATGGGAGAACTCACGGTGGCATACAATGTCGTACCGAGCGGTAGATGAATTCGAATATCTGTACATGTTTTGGAAACCGGGTATTACAACGGTAAATAAGGATCGCCTGACAAAGGCGGAATGGGTAAAATGGGGATCAAGGGGTGTCTGGAATATTCCATCGGTGCGGGCGAATAGCGACCATGAAGCAAAATTCCCTGTGGAAGTGCCGAGACGCATCATTCGTTTACTGACGGAGCCTGACGATATTGTGCTGGATTGCTTCGTTGGCAGCGGAACAACTGCTGTAGCGGCGATTCTCGCCGGGCGTCGCTATATTGGTATTGATAATCAGCCGCAGTACGTACAATTAGCGAAAGATGCTTGTGCACGCACCTCTGAAAGCCTTTTCGCGAGAGAGGCCGATTCCGAATTCGCTGTCACAGCAATATATAGTTGAGTAAATTTCGCTATTGAGCAATTCGAGTGTAACGCGCGGCGAATCTCGCGTAGAATGAAGCGGATGGGAGTGATTCCCCATCCGTTTTCTTTTCGTTTATGAAGGGAGTTTCGCGCATGTATCTCGCGCCCGCTCCGCTTGCCGCTGCTGCCGCCGATTTGCGTTCCGGCGCGTTGCCGCTCGATCAGTACATCAATGACAAGTGCGCGTGGCTGGAATCGGCTGATGCGCAGGTGCATGCGCTGCTGCCGGAGTCGAACCGGCGCAGGCGATTGCTGCACGATGCGGAGGAACTGGAACGGCGGTGGCCCGATCCGGCGTCGCGCCCGCCGCTCTATGGCGTGCTCGTCGGGGTGAAGGACATTTACCATGTCGAGGGGTTCGTGACGCGCGCGGGGTCGGACGTACCGCCGGAACTGTTCGCGGGGCCGGAGGCGGCGGTCGTCGGGTTGCTGCGGGCGGCGGGGGCGCTGATTCTCGGTAAGACGGTGACGACCGAGTTCGCGGGCTTCGAGCAGAATGGCACGCGCAACCCCCACAACCTCGGTCACACGCCGGGCGGATCAAGCAGCGGGTCGGCGGCGGCGGTTGCAGCGGGATTCTGCCCACTGGCGCTCGGCAGCCAGACGGTCGGCTCGGTGATCCGGCCCGCCGCGTTCTGTGGCGTCGTCGGGTTCAAGCCGACCTACGACCGCATCCCGACCGCCGGGATCGTCTACTACTCCCAGTCGGTGGATCACGTCGGGCTGTTCACGCAGGATGTCGCGGGGATGGACCTTGCCGCCTCCGTCGTTTGTCGCGACTGGAAACCGGCGACGGAGAATAGAAAACCCGTTCTCGGCGTGCCGGAGGGGGCGTATCTCGCCCAAGCGTCATCGGAAGGATTGGCGGCGTTCGAGCGACAGATCGCGTTGCTTCAGGCGGCGGGATACACGGTGCGGCGCGTTCCGGCGCTCGATGACATCGCGGCGATTGCCGAACGGCATACCTGGATGGCGACGGCGGAGATGGCGGCGATGCATCGCGATTGGTTTCCGGCGCACGAGGCGACGTATCGCCCCGTCACCGCCGAAACCTTCCGCAACGGGCAGCAGGTGACGCCGGAGCAACTGGCGGCGGGGCGCGCGAGCCGGATGCGGGTGCGGGCGCAAATGCAGACACTGATGGATGAGCAGGGGATTGATCTCTGGGTCTGCCCGCCCGCGCCCGGCCCCGCGCCGGAAGGGATCGCCTCCACCGGCAACCCGGCGATGAATCTGCCCTGGACGCACACCGGCATGCCCGCAATCACCGTCCCCGCCGGGGCGGCGAACGGCCTGCCGCTCGGCTTCCAATGCGTCGCCCGCGCCAACGCCGACGAGCAGTTGCTAGCATGGGCCGCACCGATCGCGGCTGTACTGGCGAATGGGGGATAGCAAAACATCGGAAAGATGAACCACCAAGGCACCAAGGAACACCAAGGACACAAAGTGGGAGAACAGATAGATTTCTTGGTGTTCTTCGTGTTCTTGGTGCCTTGGTGGTTCGATCAAGGGGGAATCGCGTGCCGCAGCATGATTTGACTGACTTGAGCATCGCCGAAGCCGCCGCGCTGATCGTGCGTCGGCAAGTTTCGCCCATCGAACTGACCAATGCCTATCTTGCGCGGATTGAAGAACAGAATCCACTCCTGAACGCCTACGTAACCGTCACGGCGGAGGCCGCGCGGGCGGCGGCAAAGGCGGTGGAGGAGGAGATCGCCCACGGAACCTATCGTGGGCCGCTGTATGGCATCCCGATTGCCCTCAAGGACCTTTACGCGACAAAGGGTGTCCGCACTGCTGCCGGATCGAAAATCCTCTGGGATCGCGTGCCGGATGCGGATGCGACGGTCACGCGGCTCCTGCGGGAGGCGGGCGCGATCTCACTCGGCAAGACGAACACACACGAGTTCGCCTTTGGCGTGACAACAAATAACCCGCACTTCGGCGCGACGCGCAACCCATGGAATCCCGACTGCATTCCCGGTGGCTCCAGCGGCGGTTCCGGCGCGGCGGTGGCGGCGGGCATGGCGGCGATGGCGATGGGTACCGATACGGGTGGCAGTATCCGCATCCCCGCCGCGCTCTGCGGCACGGTCGGGCTGAAGGCGACGCATGGGCGCGTCAGTACGGCGGGCGTCATCCCGCTCTCGTGGACGCTCGACCATGCCGGGCCACTCACCCGCACCGTCGAGGATGCCGCGATTGTCCTCAACGCCATCGCGGGCGCTGACCCGAACGACGCGATGACTGTCCCGGTCCCCGTCGAAGACTACCGAAAAGACCTCGCTACGGGCATCCGGGGATTGCGGTTCGGCGTGCTGCATGGCGCGCAATTCGATCCGCTCGATGCCGAGGTTTCCACCGCGCTCGACACCGCGTTCGCGATCCTCCGCGACCTGGGCGCGACGACTGAAGACGTAGACGGGACGCTCTTCGGGGACGGTCGGCCTGCGGTCTCGGATATCATGATGCTCGAAGCGCAGCATTACCATGCGGCGTCGCTGCGGGACCGGCCCGAGGATTTCGGCGACGATGTTCGCGCCCGCCTGACTCGCCGTACTGACATGACCGCCAACGAACTGCTCGCCGCCCTCCGCACACGCGACGCGATCCTGGTGGCGGCGAACCATCTGATGGAGCGGTACGATGCATTGCTGCTCGCGACGACGCGCATCCCCGCGCCGCCGATTGCCGGGCAGACGATCATCATTGATGGCGAGGAAGTCTTCGCGCCGAGTGTGTTGACCGCGAATACCAATCCATTCAACCTCACCGGCATGCCCGCGCTCTCCGTGCCGTGCGGGTTCACGGCGGCGGGGCTGCCGATCGGCATGCAGATTGTCGGACGGCGATGGGATGAAGCGACCGTCCTGCGCATCGGCGCGGCGTACGAGCGCGCGACCGATTGGCACCGGCGTCGTCCCGCACTGGTTCAAGCAGCGTCGAAGTAAAGAGCGCCACGCGCGTTCGGGTTTGGCGCGTAGCGGAGCCAGGTGACGCGGGCGGCGGCGGGGACAGAAAAAACCAGTGTGCCCTTAATAATCGCGTGAGGTGCAACCGGGCCACCGGCGGGGAGCGGATTGCCGAACCCCGTCACCGCACTGGTCTCAAAATCCACGCCGGGCGTCATATGCAGTTGCCACCTCCCGATCATCGCGGGCGCATCACCGAGATTCTCGATTTGCACATCAACGGCGATGAACTTATAGCCCGCAATCGGTCGCGCGGATGCCGTCGCCGAGCGCGCGTCGTCGCTGATGCCGAGGATCGCGACACGCTGGCCGCTGAACACGCCGGTGTTGCTGGTGGAAAGCGGCACGCGGAAGTCCACATTCGGGTCGGGCGTCGGTGTGCTCGGTGGCGTCGGTGGTGTAGCGGGCGGTGGTGTCGGTGTCGGTGGGTGCGGTGTCGCGGTCGGCGGCTCCGGCGTGTACGTCGGCGTCGGCGCGAAGGCGGCGACGTTGACGAGCGCCACGGTCATCGGTGTCGGCGTGCTATCGCGTTTCGTGTAGCCCGCGCCAATCGCGATCACCGAGGCGAAGGCCACGCAATACGCGATCAGCACGACCGCAAAGATATATGGCCACGGCGACCACTTCCGACGGCGCCGTTGGATGGACGGAGGATGTGCATGCCCGGTGTCAGATTTCGGGAACGCCATCCGCTCCTGCCCTTCCTATCGTTGTTCAGTGTCCATCCGGCGTGTCCCGCGTCGCGCTCATGCACGCATCATCGTGCGACAATGAGCGCCATTCCGTCCAATTGCATCCATGCGTGCGTGAATGTCTGCCACGACACGGTGCGGTACGACGCGGTACCGGGGTCCATCAGCATGATACTTGACTCCGTGTAGCCGTACGCTGTCATCGCGTGCTCGTAGGGGACGAGAAAAAATTGCTCGCCGTCGCTCGTCGCTTCCGTGCGGGTAGCGGCGCCGAAGGTGCCAACGAGCCAGACGACGACTGGATGATCGTTGCTCAGTGCGGCACGGAGCATGTCCGGATTTCCCCGGAAACTATACGAATGCGCGAAGCCTCGCTGCTGCAGAACGGAGAGAATTGGTGCGGGATAGACGCCGTAGTCCGTTGTGCCCCCCCACGGGCCATTGAGCCTGCCACGAAACCCCTTGTTGGGGTTCGCATCGAAACCGATCTCGTCCACAAAGGTTTGCTGCGTGATCGTCTGGCCGAGGAGTGCCGTCGCGGCCGATGTCGCGGCATATTCGCACGTCAGATTCCACACCTGGCCGACGATCGGCATCGCTTCGATGGTATGACTGGTTGGCGGCGGCTCCGTCAGCAGAATCAACGAGGTGGCGTCCGCCGCGACCGGCAGGGCGAGCATGAATGATGCGAAGACTACAACAAACGCGAACGGCGCTTTGACGAATCGCATGAGCCTCGTTGCCTCCAATATGTGCGGCCTGAAGTGAAAAGCCGATACCGTAACGATGCGTTGCAAGGCCAATGCCACATTATCATGCGGCGCCAGGCAAGAAGAAGATGACCATTTGGTGGCTATCGCCGAGGATGAATGATGGAAAAGAGCATGCCAGCGTACGGAAAGCTGATTAGCCGCGCTCGAACAGTGTCAGCGACCGCCCTCTCCGCGATGTGCCGGGTGGCCGCCTACGGTCGTGGTGGAGGGGGCGGACGCACCGCTGCCCTCTTTCACCGTCTGCCCATTGTGCGGCGGCACGAACCTGCCGGGCGAATATCCCCTATTGCGTCATCAGTGCAGACGTGTGCGAGAATGCATCGTGCCACGCGTCGACGGCGCGGCGAACGGGAGGATGCCGGGATGCGCATAATCGATCACTGCCTCTGCTGCGGGTCGGATCAACTAATCCAGACGGACGTCCTCTGGCAGCGCCTCATCGACGACTGGCGGCTCGCACCCGCGGAGACGGTGTACATCAACCGGCAGCAGGGGTTCCATTGCCCGCGTTGCGGCACGAACCTGCGCGCGATGGCCCTCGCGGCGGCGGTGATGCGCGCTTACAGATATAGTGGTCTGTTTCAGGACTTCGTCGTTTCCAAGCGTGCGTGCGAGCTGCGTGTACTCGAAATTAACCAGGCAGGATTGCTCACGCAGTTCCTCACGCGGATCGAGGGACACACGCTGGTCGCGTATCCCGAGATCGACATGCAGGCGCTGCCATATGCGGACGGCTCCTGGGACCTCGTGATCCACTCGGACACGCTGGAGCATGTGCCAAACCCAGTGCGCGGCCTCGCGGAGTGCGCGCGCGTGCTCGCCCCAGATGGCATCTGCGCCTTCACGGTGCCAATGATCGTCGACCGGCTGACCCTCTCCCGCGCGGGGATGCCACCGAGTTACCACGGCGACGCCAGCATGGCGAACCCGGATTACCTCGTGCAGACCGAGTTTGGGTGCGACGTCTGGAAGTTCATCATGGCAGTGGGCTTCGCGGAGTGCCGGGTCGTCTCGTTGGCTTATCCGGCGGCGCAGGCGTTCCTCGGTATCAGAGACGAGGGAAAACCGGTTGAATGACGGAGCGACGATGCAATCCAATACTACCCCGGTAGATAACGGCCACGCGCTTGTGCTACCGACAACGCAATCGCTCGATTCCCTGACGGCGGGGCTGAGCGAGCGAGCGCCCTGGTTCTACTCGCTACGCTTCACGAACGGCGCGACGACCGAGGGTATCACGGAGGATATTGCGGCGATCCACCGCACGCGCACAGACGCGATCTTCTCTCACCTCGACCGGCTCTTCGGCGAGCGATGGGACGCGGTGCGTTGCCTCGATATCGCCTGTCACGAGGGGTGGTTCAGCCTCCAGACAGCGGTGCGCGGCGCGTCCTCCGTCCTCAGCTACGATATCCGCCCCGAGCACATCGCCAAGGCGCAGTGGCTACGCGACGTCACCGGTCTGACGCAGACGCACTTCGAGGTCCGCGACCTGTTCGCGCTCGATCCGGCGACGCTGGGGACGTTCGATCTCGTCTTCTTCGTCGGCATCTTCTATCATTTGGAGAATCCGATGGCCGCGCTGCGGATTGCGCGCAACCTGACGCGGGGCGTGTGCGTCCTGGAGGGTCAGGTAGCGCGGCAACAAGAGATCGCCATCGGCTGGGGGCCAGTCGGAATGGAGCGACGGGGGCCGGGGCTGGTGGCGCTGCCGGGCGAGCCGGTACACGCGCATCAGCCCGCCGGTATCGTGCTCGTGCCAACCCTCGAAGCGCTCCGCCTGATGCTGCTCCACGCCGGATTCCGCGAGGTTCATCTCGTGCTGCCCGCACAGAGCGCATATGAGGCCTTCCAGACGTATGACCGCGTGATGCTCTTCGCGTATGTGTGATACCGAATCCCGCCGGGGACTACCCATTTAGCGCGTGTTACGAGCAATTGCTTGCGGAATCCGCCATAACATGCGAGTTTCGACGTCGTGGGGAAGTGGCCCACGGTTTTGGGGCACACCCAACAGGACGAACCGATTTGGGTTCCCACTTCTCCCAGACGAATTGGGGGAA
>JBPCPB010000229.1:0-4420 GCA_050999735.1 Thermomicrobiales bacterium
GTGGACTCCGCCACCAATCACCTCGGATTCCGCTGCATTGCCCGATCCACGTAGCGCGGGACCTGCTTGACAAGGGTGATAGCACAAGAGCAAATGCCGATTTCCGCGCTGCGCCCGACCGTTGGCAACAGATCGTGGACGGGTTCGAACGTGATGCGCGGCGTAAAGATACGGAGGTGGAGCCAGAACAGGACCTCCGGCAGTGATCGGCCGCGAGAGTCCAGGCATACGCCATCAAGCGGCGAGGATCTACCCGATACAGCACCTCCGTTAACTATGCGACAGAGAGGGACAAAAACATATCCCTTTAGGTCCCACATCTCGTCGCACTTCCACCGACCAAATCCATGGCAAGGAAAGGCAACGTAAGGCAACGTACGGTAGTCCATATCAGCCAGCTACCAATTGGGCTGGATCGTCAGCCCCAAGTGACGTGCCGCAGCGACCAAGCCCGCGTCCTCCGCCCGCACGGCCTGCACCGGCATCCGTTCGCCGACCAGCCGGTCCGCGAAGAGCGCCCAGCATTCCCACGCCGCTCCATGCCGCGAGACATACCGCCGCACGCTGATTGCGCTGGTGGACGATGGGAGAATCGCGGCGACGGGCCGGGGGCCGCAGCGGCAGCTCCGAGCGGCGGATGTGCGCGCCTTCGCCCGGGCGCGCGACGCCCGCCGCCGCACGGCGAGCCAGGCGCTCGCCGACCTGAGCCAGGAGCTCGGCCTCGATCGCCTCACGGCGCGCGACCTGCCCGCCGACGGGCGCTAGACTGTTCGTGCCGCACCCGGTCATCCTCCTCGACGCCAACGTCCTCATCCCCTTCGACCCCCGCGACACGCTCCTCAAGGCGGCGGAACACAACCTCTGCCGCGCCGTCTGTTCGGAAATGATCCTCGCCGAGGTGCGGCGGAACTATCCCACGGTGCGCAAAGCGGGCGACGCGGCGGAGAAGACGCGACAGGCCGACGCGCTGGTGAATGCACTACGAGACTACTTCCGCAGCGCGTACGCGATGATCGAGCACTACGAACGGCACATCCCCCGGATGCGCAACGACGAGAAAGACCGCCATGTCACCGCCGCTGCCTGGGAAGCGGGCCGGGGGACAATCATCGTCACGTACAACACGAAGGACTTCCACGCCGAGCACCTTGCGCCGTTCCATCTCTCGGCGATGCAGCCCGATCCGTTCCTGATGCGCCTCTTCCGTGCCGACCCGGACGCGTGCGCCGCCATCGTGCGCGAGCAGGCGCGCGAGCGACGCCGCCCGCCGATGGAGCGCGGGGGAGATTCTCGATGGACTGGCGACCGATGCGCCCGCGTATGCGAAGGCGGTGCGGGAGCATCTGGGGTTGCCGTTCTGGACTAAGCTCGACTTTCCCCAATCAGGCGACGTAGCAAAGCGTCTCGGTGAAGCGTTCCACGAGGGCGCGTGGGACTTGTACCATCTCCGCGCCCTCACTGGACATGCGGAAAGTCGCGTGTGTCCCGATCTCGCGTCGCACCACGGCGAGCGCATCCGCGACGGTCGGCGTCCGCTTGCGATACCACGCCGCTTGTCGGATCGGGCCGGATGCCTCCCTCAGGTGCGGATGCGCGAGCAGTGTCACCAGCGAGAAGAGGCCAGGCAGCGCGGGCGTCGTGCGGCGGATCGCCAACGCCGTCCATTGTCGTTGCGTCTCGACACCGAGATGCCGCCGCGCTTCCTCGAAGGTTGCCTCCATCTGCCACCGTCGCACGACCCACGCGATGATCTGCCGCGGTGTGACCGCCAGATCGGTGCAGAGCAGGGCTTGGGTCGCGAAGCGCTCCTGCGGATCGCGGATCAGCACCCAGCGGATCGGCACGGGCGGCAGCCCGGTGTGGTACCAGATGGCGGTCTCGCTGGCGAGGGCAATCACCCGTGCCCCCGTGCCGTACCAATCGGCGACTGTGACCGCCTGCCAGCGGGTGGCGGGATCGGTCGCCCGTGCTGCTAACGTCGGCCATCGCTTCCCCTTCTGTCGCGGGCGTCCGCTCTGTCCGGGGTACCGAGGCGGAGCCGGTTCGTACAGCGCCGCATCACGGCGCAAGCGGGTAATCATCGTGATCGGCACGGGCAAGGCGATGCACCGGGCGAGCAGGCGCATGGCGGCGTCGCCGCTCTCCGCGACGGCGACGATCGCGCGCTCAGGCCACCAGCGGCGCACGACGACGAGGAGTTGCCACGCCCAGTCGGTGAGCGCTTTATGGCGCCGTCCCTGCCGCGTAGCATCGCGTTCCGATGGGGCGAGGGCGGTCAGGAACGGGAGCGCCCCGACCCGACCGGCCCACGGGATCGGCGCGAGGAGCATCAGCGAGACCCAGCGCAGCCCGGTCGCCTTGACGAAATGGCTGTGCGAGGAGCGCACCGCATCGCGGGAGACCCCCTTCGCGGCGATCTGTGCGCCTGTGCGCCGCGCCAGCGTCTCATCCACGCCGACGACGAGCGGGCCATTGGGGACGAACGCCGCGACGAGCAAGCGCAACAAGACGCGGCTGGCGGCGAGCGATGACCCCGACGCGCGATTGAGGACACGATGGTAACGCTGGACGTGCGGTGAGTCTCCCAAGCCGACGACGCGCAGGGCGGCGGCGACGGTACGGTGGGCAGGCGTGAGGATCGCTCCGGCAAGGAGCACCTGGACATGGAGCCAGACCCGTTTGGAAAAGAGTGGTGCGAAGGGGCGGATCAGCAGTATCATCGCGGGCGGTAGGATATGCATGCGGGACCTCCTCCTGGTCGAGTGGTACCGAGCATATCCTGACTTCTCTCCTGAGGCCAAATGGGGAAAGTCGAGCTTAGCCGTATGAGTCAGGCTCTTCCGCAAAGACGGTGAAGGCATGACCGAATAATCGCTACACTCCTTCGCATTGCTTTTCCCTCGCGAAGGAGATCCTCATGCACCTTACCGCCTTGTTCCCGCAATTCCGTGGGCTGCACATCGACCATCTCTGCGTTGCGGTTGGCGGCATCACCCTTATCGCCGCGACGACCGCACGGACGGCGGAATGTCCCCTCTGCCACCAACGCGGTCACCGAGTACACAGTCGCTATCAGCGTCGTGTCACCGATCTGCCATGTGCCGGTCGCGCCCGGTGCCCGACGCAGCCACGGTCTGAGTACCGCGCTCGTGGCGATCGGATTCGCGCTTGGCGGCGAGGCGGGCAGTCGGCTCGCGACGACCCTCGGCATACCCACCAGCGGGGACACCCTGCTGCGTCTCGTCTGCGCCGCGCCGCCCGCGAAGGTCGAGTCGCCGCGTGTGTTGGGCATCGACGACTGGGCGTGGCGGAAAGCCACCCGCTACGGCACGATCCTCTGCGACCTCGAACGGCACCGCGCGGTCGATCTGTTACCCGACCGCCCTGCCGACACGGTGGCGGCATGGCTCGGCGTGCACCCGTCCGTCGGCTTCATCGCGCGCGACCGCAGCGACCTCTACGCCGACGGCGCGACGCGCGGCGCGCCCACGGCCGTGCAGGTCGCCGACCGCTTCCACCTCCTGAAGAACCTCGGTGATGCGCTCGAACGCTTCCTGCAACAGAAACGGGCCGCGCTCAAGCAGGCGATCGCAGGGCCGACACCGCTCCCGCCCCCGAGGCTGCAGCCGTGGCAGGAGCGGATGGAGCGGGAGAGCGAGGGGCGACATGCCCCGTGGATCGCCCGCTATGAACGGGTCATCGCGCTCCGCGCTAACGATGCGGCGATCACCGACCTCGCGCGCGAAGTTGGGCATCAGCGGGACGACGGTCTACCACTACCTCCGCCTCGATGGACCGCCGGAACGTAAGTGCTATCGGACACGACGGACGCCCCTCGACCCGTACAAGGAGCATCTGCGCAGGCGCTGGGATGAGGGGTGCCACGTCGCGACGCGCCTCTGGCGCGAGATCCGCGCGCTCGGCTACGCGCACTCGTATACCAACGTCTCGCGCTTCCTCGCGCAGTTGCGCCTCCCAGTCGGGCAGCGCCCAAGCATCTACCGGGAGCGCGGCACCGCGGATAAATCGCTGACGCCTCGACACGTCCCCATGCTCTTCGTCCGCCGCCCCGGCGATCTGACGGATGCGGAGCGGGTGATGGTGGACCGGGTTCGCGCGGCGGACACAGCCTTCGCGACTGCGCACCGGCTAACCCAGGACTTCGCTACGCTGCTGCGGGAGCGGGAGGGAGGACGATTGGATGCGTGGATCGCTGCGGTGTGCGCGAGCGAAGTGCCGAAACTGCGGCGGTTCGCGCAGGGATTGTCGCTCGACGACGCGGCGGTACGAGCGGGGCTGACGCTGGAGTGGAGCAACGAGCACATTGCATACTGCACCTCGTCTCCTCGATTACGACGACTCCGACGCGCCAGCCGCGCCGAGGAATTCACCGCAGCGACGCAGCAGGCGGCAGGAACAG
>JBPCPB010000237.1:0-4508 GCA_050999735.1 Thermomicrobiales bacterium
CTATCTCGCCCATGCTCTCCAGTTCGATCTTGCCGGCGGTGGAGGCGACAACGGCGGGCAGGTCGCTGATACGTGGCACGGCAGTCTCCTCGCCGAGGATGATCGCGCGGCGCAGGGCGCTGGAGACAAGATTCTCGTAGTTCGCAATCGAGACACGCACCGAGACGCCCGACTTCTGCGAAATCTGCGGCGACTTGCGCGCGAGATGCGTCAGCTCGGCGATGGTCTCCTTCATGTACTGCGGCGTGTCCACGGCGATACCGTCGTCCGCGAAGTGGTTGCGCTCGCGCTCCATAATGTCCATCTCGTACTCAATCGTCTTCGGGTAGTGGGTGCGGACCTCGGAGCCGAAGCGGTCCTTGAGGGGCGTGATGATCCGTCCACGGTTCGTGTAGTCCTCCGGGTTTGCGGAGACGACGATATACATATCGAGGTCGAGCCGCACCTTGTAGCCGCGAATCTGGACATCGCGCTCCTCCATGATGTTGAGGAGGCCGACCTGAATGCGCTCGGCGAGGTCGGGCAGTTCGTTGATGCAGAAGATGCCCCGGTTCGTGCGCGGCACCATGCCGTAGTGAATTGTCAGTTCGTCGGAGAGGTAGCGTCCCTCGGCGACCTTGATTGGGTCCACCTCGCCGATCAGATCGGCGATCGTCGTGTCCGGCGTGGCGAGTTTCTCGCCGTAGCGGCGGTCGCGCGGCAACCAGTCAATCGGCGTCGCATCGCCCATCTCGGCGACGATCGCCCGGCCTTGCGCGGACTCCGGCGCGTAGGGGTTGTCGTTCAGTTCCGTCCCGGCGACGTAGGGGACTTCGGGATCGAGCAGGTTAATCAGCGAGCGGGCGAGCCGCGTCTTCGCCTGGCCGCGCTCGCCGAGCAAAACGATGTCCTGCCCGGAAAGGATGGCATTCTCGATCTGCGGCAGGATCGTATCCTCGTAGCCGAGGATACCGGGAAAATACTCCTCACCCTTGCGCATTTTGTCTATCAGGTTCTTGCGCATCTCGACTTTGACCGGTAGAACCTGGTAGCCGCTCGCGCGTAGCGCTCCGAGTGTCGTGGGCTGTGGCGCCGTTGCCATTCCGTTGTGCTCCCATCTGTGCGAACGATGACCAGATACCTCCCAACCGCCAGTGGTCGGAAGCGGTCACTCTCAGGCGATTCCATGTGCGTGTTCCCTCAGCACGGCCCCTCAATGCTACCGCGCAAGGCGGAGAGCGTCAACGCGCACGCGCATGGTATCGTCGAATGGCGGTGGATATCGCACACTGGAAGCGGGTCATGGATGAGGAAAGCGTCGCACGATTCACGAATTCGATCGGCTGGCATACTCTGTACCCGCTCCGCACCTATATATGGAATAGGCGTCATTTTTCTCCTCTTTCATGTTCCGAAATACGCCTCCGACGGGAATTGAAGACCCCGATGCCGTGAAAACGAATCACGGTATCGGGGTTTCCTTCAATTCAGTACGTACGATTTGCGTTAGGTGGAGGTAACCCCGCTCGTCGCGACCGCGATGTCAACCGTCGTGGCGCCGATCAGCGGCGGCAACCCGGTGAGCACCACGGAGACCGCCGTCACCGTCTGGCTGGAGTTGGTGCCCGCCGTGTTTGTCACCACCCGGTTCAGCGTCACGCTCGTGACGCCCGGAACGGCCACGGGGACCGTGAAGTTCGCGCCAACCGTCGCGAGATTGAAGGTATTCGCCCCGATCGTCACGACACCGGAGAATGCGGGCGTGCTGGATGCCGTGATGCCGTTCGATGTGCTCGTCGTCTGCGCCGAGAGCGCTGTCGCCGTGAGCGCACCCGCAAGGAGGCTCGTAGTCGCCACCGTCGCCCTACTCTGCGCCGTTCCACTGCCCGGCGTTGTGTTCGAAATGTCCTGCGCGGAGTTCGCGCCCCCAGTGAGAGTGAGCGTCGGCGGAAGGGATACTGCTACCGCGTTATTCGACCCGCCGGGCGGCAGGGTAACGTCGCCCACTTTGTTCACGTTAAGAACGCCGAGGACACTGGCATTCGCGGTATATGCCTCACCCGTCACTGTGATGGTGCGGTACGTGAAACCGCCTGTCGCAGTGCCAGCCGGGCATGTTACCGTGATCGTTGCCGCGCCCTGGGCACCGGCGGGAGTAGTAAAGGTAATCGTTGTCGAATTGACGACCGTGACATTCGTTGCCGTGACGCCATTGACGGTAACAACCGCTCCGGGGCAGAAGTTCGTGCCGGTGAGCGTAACAACCGTGCCGCCCGTCGTCGGACCGGCCGGCGGGTTGACGACCGTGATCGTCGGGCCAGTACTCGGCGGGAAATAGGTAAAGGTACCCGTCCCCGTGCCAGCCGGGCATGTCACGGTGACGGTCGCCGTGCCAGTGGTTCCGGCGGGGGTGGTGAAGGTGATCGTCGTCGAATTAAGGACAGTAACGTTCGTTGCCGTGACACCATTAACAGTCACCGTTGCTCCGGCACAGAAATTCATGCCGGTGAGGGTGACAATCATGCCACCGGTCGTTAGGCCGGTTGGCGGATTTACTCCAGTAATCGTTGGGGCAGCACCGATGCCACTCACGGCAGCACCTACCACCCCGGGTACCGACGCCGCGAGGATCACGGGAGCGGCGTATGCCCCTGCCTTCATCGCCTTCTTCATCGCCTCGCGCCGCGAGATCGTGTCCTTGAAGAGGCCATCATCCATGCTCATATCCCCTTCCCTCATCACCTAAAAATAGTCTCTGACCCAATGATCGTCCATAGTTTACGAGTGGGGCGGTGCATTTGTCAATAGGGAAGAAAAACCCGTCTTTGAAGGATAATTCTAAGCAATTACATATATATTGATCGGAAAGAATTCCCTAATATCTCACATTACGACGATACAATACTGATAATGTGGTCATTCGACGTCTAGAAGTGTCATCTTACCCGATCGTGTTCCCGGTACGATTGCAGGAACGAAGGCGGTTCGTCGGGACATGCGGTCAAGGATTGTGCATGGAGCGACGCGGCACACACGAACGAAAACGCGCGTGCTGCCCGTTGTCAATCAGTCTTGATTACCGCCCATCAGGGTGTTTCGCCTGCGGATGATGGACGATGGTTGCGCTCAGCAGGAATCGCGCGACGCTTCTACGCGGATGGCAGGAAATACAACTCCCAGGCGATGCCGTCGGGATCGTAGAAACTGATGTACCGCCCGCCCGTCCCGGCATCGTCTTCCACGCCGTTATTGCGCACGCCCGCCGCGTCGAGTTGCTGCTGCATGCCCTCCAAGTCCGCCGGATCGGCGACCGCGAGCGCGACATGTTCGAGGCCGACACGATAGGGATTAAAACGGTCATCCGGCGCCGTTTGCGGGTTGCCCCCGCGCATCCCGAGTAGGATGCCGTTGGTCTGAAGGTGCATCTGTCTGATCCTCCTGGTGGTGTTCGTGCGTCGCTTCCGCAAGGGTAGCAGATGCAGGCTCACCGTGCCGCCGACACAGAAATCCGACTGCGGGGACGCAGGCTGAAAGCCTACGCTACTGAAGGCGCACCACCGCAACGTAGCACGCCGTGTCGCATTCCCGTATCGTGCCGATTATCTCCGCAGCGCGTCCGCGTAGGCCGCGACAACCGCTTCCTGTTCCGCTGTCTCGATGGAGCCGGGCCGCCGCGTGCGGACCTCGGCAATCGCCACGGCGGCGGCATCGCCCTGCCAGACGCGATAGCAGGCAAGGATCGTCCCCGTCCGTCCCAGCCCCGCACCGCAATGGACGACGACGGGCGATCCGGCATCGAGGAAGCCGTTGATCGTCTCAACCGCCGCAACCACCTGGGCGACTGTTGGCGCGGTGAAATCCACGAGCGGCAGATGCGCCGCCCGCAACCCGTACCGTGCAAGGGCAGCAGCGGATGGCGGCTCCTCCGTCAGGCTGACGACGGCCCGTACCCCGCGCCGCTGGAGCGCGGCAAGCGCCGCCCCTGCGTGCGGATATCCCATCCCCGCCAGCCGATGTTCGATTAGCCAGCTAAAGTTCGGCAGCACATCATAAGTCATGGCCTGGCCCACCGACACCGATCAGCGCTTTCATCACGATCTCTGGCTAAGCGAGCGCAGAGGACACAGAGGGCGCAGAGAGCACAGAGGAAATATGGGAGATTGATTAGCAGGATAATTGCGTAACAGCCCGATTCCTCCTTTTCTTTCTCTGTGTTCTCTGTGTTCTCTGCGTCCTCTGCGCTCAATCCCCTTTTCAGCCCCAGACGTCGTCGCGGTCATCGGGGGCGGGGTCGCCGCGTGCGATGGAGAGATCTTCGCCGGTAAGGGAGGCGCGGCGATAGGTGGCGAGCGCCTGGCGGACCTGCCCCACATCGCGGATGCCCGCCGCGGAGAGGCCGGTGAGGAAATCCGCGCGCCGGTCGAGTTCCGCGCGGCATTCGTCCGCCGTCAGGCCGAGACGCGGGCCGAGGCAGTCCGCGATATCCATGTGCGCGTGCGTGTCCGTCAGCGGGTCCCAGCGCATCGCGG
>JBPCPB010000246.1:0-7287 GCA_050999735.1 Thermomicrobiales bacterium
GCATGAACCGACTGAAGCAGTGGCGCAGCGTGGCGACGCGGTACGAGAAGCGGGCGACGAACTATCGGGCGATGGTCGTGATCGCCGCCCTCATGCTCTGGCTCGATTCGTCGGACACGCCCTAGTATCAAGGGGAGCAATCATGCCGACACGTGTGCTGGTAACGGGAGCAGGAGGGTTCATCGGCCACCATCTGACCAAATACCTAATCAATAAAGGATATTGGGTCCGAGGAGTGGACATTAAACACGCCGAATACGAACCGAGCCCGGCCCAAGACTTTCGCTTGCTCGACCTGCGCGACGCGAGCAATTGCCGAGAAGCGGTAGAAGGTGTCGAGGAGGTTTACCATCTCGCCGCAGATATGGGCGGCATTGGTTATATCACCGCCTTCCACAGCGATATCGCCCGCAATGACATTCTGATCAACACCCACATGCTAGAGGCGAGCCGCCTCGCCGGCGTGCGGCGCTTCCTCTTCTCCTCGTCCGCATGCATCTACCCGATGTATCGGCAGCAGGACGCCGATGTCACACCATTGCGCGAAGAAGATGCATATCCGGCTGATCCCGAAGAAGGATACGGCTGGGAAAAGCTCTTCACAGAGAAGCTCTGTCAGTACTATGCTGAGGATTATGGCATGGCAACGCGCATCGTGCGCTTCCACAATGTCTACGGGCCACTCGGAACGTACGATGGGGGCAAAGAAAAGTCTCCTGCGGCGATCTGCCGGAAAGTGGCTTTGTCCGGCGAGGGTGACGAAATCGAAGTCTGGGGGGATGGCGAGCAAACACGGTCGTACTTGTATGTCGATGATTGCGTTGAGGGAGTCTATCGCCTGATGCGCTCGGATTATAAGCACCCATTGAACTTGGGCACCGATCGTCTTGTCTCCATCAACATGCTCGTCGACGTCGTCGCCGCGATCGCGGGGAAGACCGTTGAGAAGAAGCACGATCTCACCAAACCCCAAGGAGTCCGCGGACGTAATAGCGATAACCGCCAGATGTATGCGGTACTCGGTCGTGAACCTGCGGTGTCTCTCGAAGAAGGACTAACGCGTACCTATCGCTGGATTGAAGAAAGAGTGCGCAAGACAGGACAGTTGCCCAGCAGCCTTCCGGCAGTCGCCAGTAAGTCATCTGAGCCTCAGGACGCGATGGCATACCATGGGAATGGGTAGTGATCTGCGCCAAATTGGTATGCGCGAGCGGGAAATGTCTTCGCGTAGGTAGGCAACTGTCCTGACGCGATGGGCCGAAGACGCCTATTGCTCTTCGGCCCTCGCCCCACCTACATACAGGTAAGATTCACCGATCGCTCGGCTCTCAACAGCCGATTGGACCTCTCGCGCTGTTCCCAGAGAACGTAGCGTTGCCGAAAGCAGTCCGATAATTCCGGTTAGCATACATGTGATTGCGCAGACACCTATCACCGTCACAACTCGAAAATGGTCAAGCAGGATCCCTCCGGCGCCTGCACCCAATGGACCCGCCGCCGAGGTTGTTGCTGCGGAGATACCAAAGATCCGACCGCGCAGATTCTTTGGAATCAGTCGTTGAAGCAGGGTATCCGAAACCGCCTTATAAGGCGCCCAAACCCACCCTGCAAGCCCATAGAGAATCAATACAAGAGGCAGATCCCGAACGAATGCCAGGAGCAGGATCGGGACACCCCACAGGATAGGAATAGTGGCGAGGGCAATGCCGGACCGAACCCTTTCAGTCGCTCGAAGTAACAAGTCGAAAGTAACAAGTAACAAGAGGGTGCGGGTTCATCCTTGTTACTTTCGACTTATTACTTTTGACTTACTTCGTCAGCCAGACGAGAGGCTGCTCGATGAACTGTTTGATCCGCTTGAGGAAGCGGGCGGCGGGCGCGCCGTCCACGACGCGGTGATCGAAGGTCAGACTCAAGGCGACCATCTTCCGCACCGCGATCGTCTCAGTCTCCTCATCCACGACGACAGGCCGTGCGACGATCCGGCCGATACCGAGGATCGCGCATTCCGGCAGGTTGATGATCGGCGTGAAGGCGTCAATGCCGTACATGCCGAGATTCGTGATCGTGAACGTGCCGCCCGTGAGGTCAGCGCGCGCTGCCTTGCCCGCCCGCGCCTGCCCGATCAGCCGCGCCGACTCCGCCGCGATGGTCTGGACGGATTTCGTATGCGCATCGCGGATCACCGGGACAAGGAGGCCCTTCTCCGTGTCCACCGCGATGCCGAGATGCACCGCATCGTGCGGCACGATGCCGTCATCCGTGAGGGAGGCGTTCAAGTCGGGGAACCCGCGCAACGCCACCGCGACGAGCCGGGCGAACAGGTCGGTGTAGGTCGGCGTCGGTGCATCACTTCCCAGCGCGCCCTTGATCTCGCTCCGCAGCCGGACGAGCGCGGTCGCATCGGCCTCGGTCGTCAATATCACGGGCGCGGCAGTGCGCGCGCTTTGCGCCAGCCGCTCGCCGATGATGCGGCGCATCTGGCTCAACGGGACTGCCGTTTCCGACGCGGGAGCGGGCGATGCGGCTGTCGGCGCGGCAGGAGCAACGGCTGCCGGGGCCATGTGCTCGAACGCGGCACGTACGTCACCCTCGACAATCCTGCCGCCACCGCCCGTGCCGGTCAGTGTCGTCCACTCCACGCCGAGTTCCCCGGCGATGCGCATCGCACGCGGGCTGGCGGCGGGCAAACCGGAGGACTGAGGACTGAGGACTGAGGACTGAGGGATAGATACAGGCGGCTGTGCATCGTTTCCTGCCGACTGCCGACTGCTGACTGCCGACTGTCCCGCTGGCACATTCTCCCCCTCCTGCACGAGGTAGGCGAGCACCGTCCCAACGGGCAACTCCTCGCCGACGCGCAGGGCATTGCCGGGGATGCGCAGGATGCCCGCATCAAGCGATTCAACCTCGGTCGTCGCCTTGTCGCTCTCAACAAGGAAAAGATACTCCCCCGCTTTCACCGGGTCGCCATCGTGCTTGAGCCATTCCACCACCGTCCCGGCTTCCATATTCCAGCCCAGCCGGGGCATCACCACCTCGATCGCCACGCATACCTCCTAGATCAGTCGGCAGTCAGCAGTCAGCAGTCGGCAGATGGGACGGTCATCTAGCGCTTGTCCTGTTTGCTGGATGTTCCAGCCCGAAACAGTAAGGTGCGATAGCAGATGAACCGACGACTGCCGACTGCCGACTGCCGACTTCCTACGCTGCCAGCACATCGCGGATCGCCTGGGCGATCGTGCGCGGATTCGGGATGATCGCCTCTTCGAGCGGCGCGCTGTATGGCACCGGTGTTTGCGCGCCAGTCAACCGCGCGACGGGCGCATCAAGGTCATCGAAGCCGCGCTCCATCACCTGCATGCCGATCTCGGCGGCGATCCCGCACGGGCTGTAATCTTCATCCACAACGAGCAGCCGCCCGGTTTTGTGAACGGAGGCGAGGATCGCCTCAATGTCGAGCGGCACGAGCGTCCGGGGATCAATCACTTCGACGGAGATACCCTCCCCGGCCAGCGTCTCGGCGGCGGCGAGCGCCCGATTGACCATCCCGGCGATGGCGACGACCGTCACATCTTTCCCTTCACGGGCGATCCGCGCCTGGCCGAAGGGAATGCAATACTCCTCCTCCGGCACCGGCCCCTTCATGTTGAGGACGGCGCGATGCTCCATGAACAGCACCGGATCGTCGGAGCGGATAGCCGTCTTGAGTAACCCCTTGGCATCGTATGGGGTCGTCGGCACGACGACGCGGAAGCCGGGGGCGTGCGTGAAGATCGAGTAATAACTGCCGGAGTGGTGCGTCGCCGCCGAGTTGCCGATGCCGATGCAGCCCCGCAGGACGATCGGCATCGTCAGCCGCCCGTCACTCATGTACTGAATCTTCGCGGTCTGGTTGATCAGTTCGCCCATCGCGTCCAGCCCGAAGTCCATGAACATGTAGTCCACAATCGGGCGGGAACCGGTCATCGCCGCGCCGGTGCAGAGGCCGGTGAAGCCCTTCTCGGTGATCGGCGTATCGCGCAGGCGGGCGGGGCCGAACCGGTCGTAGAGGCCGACGGTCGTGCCGAAGTTGCCACCGCGCGCTCCGATCCCCTCGCCGACGACGAAGATCAGCGGGTCGCGCTCCATCTCCTCGGTCAGCCCCTCCAGAGCGGCGGCCGTGTACGTCATCTCGCGCATGATGCCTCCTTTGGTAGTAGCCAGTAGTCAGTAGTCAGACGGGCCCGGTCCACTGACTACCGGCTACTGGCTACTGGCTTACTGAAAACGTGATCGGTCGCGGTGGCGGCATCGGGCCAGGGGCTTGCTTTGGCGAATTCGGCGGCCTCCGCGATTAACTCCTGCACGGCGCGGTCAATCTGTGCCACTTCATCTTCCGTGGCGATGTCCGCCGTCAGCAAGTAATTGCGCAGGTGGGGGATCGGATCACGTGTCCGCCAGGTCTCGACCTCTTCCGGCGTGCGGTAGCCCGCGTCGCGCATCCCTTCGGAGTGCGGGCGGGTGCGATATGTTTTGCATTCGAGCAGGGTCGGGCCACCACCCACTCGCGCCCGGCGAACCGCTTCACCCGCCGCCTGGTAGATCGCGAGCACGTCGTTGCCATCCACTGCGATGCCCGGCAGTCCGTAACTCGCCGCTTTCGATGCGACGCTCGGCTGCTTCGTCACGGTGGCAAACGGTACTTCGGTCGCATACTGGTTATTCTCACAGACAAACAGGACGGGCAAGTCCCAGACGGTGGCGAGATTCAGCCCTTCATGGAAGGAACCGTTGTTCGTCGCGCCATCCCCGAAGAAGGCGACCGCGACCTGATCGGACTGCTTCAACATATAGGTGTAGCCCGCGCCCGCCGCCATCAGGATACTCGGCCCGACGATGCCGCTCGTGCCGAGCATACCGACTTCCGGCTTGAAGAGATGCATGCTGCCGCCGCGCCCATGCGAGCAGCCCGTTACCTTGCCGAGCAGTTCAGCCATCAATTCGCGCGGCGGGATACCTTTCGCGAGGGCGTGGCCGTGGCCGCGGTGGGTGCTCAGCACCGTGTCGCTCGCGCGCAGATGGGCGCAGACACCGGTGGCAATCGCCTCCTCTCCGACGTAGGTGTGACAGGCGCCGGGAATCAACCCGCTCTGATGCAAGCGCGCCAGCTGCTCCTCGCAGCGGCGGATCTCCACCATCTGCCGGTACAACCCGATCAACTGCTCCTTACTCACCTGCGTACCCGCTGCCTGCACCGTCTCCACTGCCATAGATACCTCCTGATTCGATTGAACCGCCAAGGCGCAGCACAGAGGACACGAAGGACACAGAGATCACAAAGAAACCATTCTGTTTTATCCCTCTGTGCTCTCTGCGTTCTCTGTGGTCTCTGTGCTGCGTCTTCCTTAACATCCTGGCGGTTCGATAATCCCTCGTCGCTCGCGCAGGCTGAAGCCTACGCCACCACATCAGCCTTTGACCGCACCGGCGGTGAGGCCGGAGACGTACTGCTCGACGAAGAAGGAATACAAAATCGCGACTGGGATCGAGCCGATGAGCGCGGAAGCCATCAGCGGCCCCCACGGCAGCAGGTCGCCCCGCACCAGTTTCGTCAGCACACCGACGACGAGCGTGCGGCTGTTGTCCGTCGAGACGAGCACGAGCGAGTAGATGAACTCGTTCCACGAGAGCGTGAAGGCGAAAATCCCCGCCGTGACGACGCCGGGAATCGCCGATGGTAGGACGATCCGCAGCAGCGCCTGGAAGCGCGTCGCGCCGTCTACCATCGCGCATTCATCTAACTCGCGCGGGATCGTCTGGAAGTAGCCAATCAGGAGCCAGGTGCAGAATGGGACGAGAAACGTCGGGTAGACGATGATCAGCGAGAGCGGGTTATTGATTAACCCGAACCGCTGGATCACCTGCGTCATTGGGATGAATAAGAGCGTCGTCGGCACGAGATAGACGACGAAGATCGCGCCGCTGAAGAGCGAACTGCCCGGAAAGCGTAACCGGGCCAGCGCGTACCCCGCGAGGATGCTGATCACCATCGAGATTGCCGTGCTACAGATCGCGACATAGGTCGTGTTCCAGAACCAGCGGATGTAGGCCGTCTGCCAGAGGAGCCGGTAGTAGTGCGCCCAGGTCGGGCTATGCGGGTAGAACGGGTTGATCTTGAGGTTCGTCAGTTCGGAGTCCGCCTTGAACGACGTGACGATCATCCAATAGAACGGGAACAAGATCAGCACGAGCACGATGAGCACCGGCAGATAAATCGTCAGCAGGCGAAAGAGCGTCCGACTGAAGGTGCGCTTCGATGTCATTTGGCCAGCCTCCGCACATTCCAGACTTGCAGGACGACCATCAGGAGCATGACGGGGAACATATAGAGCGAGATCGCCGCCCCCTGCCCAAGCAAGCCCGATTTCAGTCCGGACGAATAACTGAGCGTCGCGAGCACTTGCGTGCTGTTGATCGGCCCGCCGCCGGTGAGGGCGTAGACGATCTGGATATCCGAGAAGGTGCCGATGATCGTGACGATCAGGACAATCGTCACGACGGGCATGACGAGCGGGAGGGTGATGCGGGCGAATTTGGTGAGGCGGCCCGCGCCATCAATCGAGGCGGCCTCGTAGAGATCGCGCGGGATCGTCTGCAACCCGGCGAGGATCGTGATCCCCATGAAGGGCGTGCCGCGCCAGACATTGACGGTGACGATGCTGCCCATCGCCCAGTTCGGGTCCGTCAGAAACGGCAGGTTCTTGTGGATGAGATGGAGGTGCTTGAAGAGCCAGTTCAGGCTGCTGAGGTTGCTGTCGAAGAGCCAGAGCCACGCCATCGTGCTGAGGACGCTCGGCACGATCCACGGCATCAAAATCGCGGCGCGGAAGAACTTGCGCCCAAAAAACTGCTGATTGAGCAGGAGGGCCAGCGCGAAGCCGAGCACGAACTTGATCACCGTCGTCAGGAATGTGTACCAGACCGTGTTGCGGAAGGCCATCTTGAAAATCTGGCTGTTGAGTTGGTTGGTGAAGTTGTGGAGGCCGACGAAGGTGCCGTCGTTGCCGACCGTCTTATTCGTCAGGCTCAACCAGAGCGCGAGGCAGAACGGATAGGCGACGAGCACGAGGAGGAGGATGATCGCGGGCGCGACCATGATGTACCCCTGCGTCGCGTCGCGCCCCCGGATGATCTGCCAACGGTGCGCGGCGGCCTCCTGCCGCCGCTCCTCGGGCTGGCCGACCGCGTGCGAAATTCCCATCGTGAATCCTCACCCCCCGACCCCCTCTCCATCGCCCCGAGAGC
>JBPCPB010000393.1:0-2624 GCA_050999735.1 Thermomicrobiales bacterium
ACTGCTGCACTACCGCGTGCCTCCCGCTGCGTGGCGACCGCCGAAGAAGTGGGGAAGACGGACGAAAGCGGAGGAGGCGCTCATTGCGCGGTGGATAGCATGACCACTGTTCCGCATACACCTACCCTGATCGTCTCCCCACACCCTTTTCTCCTTAGATAACCACAAGCGTCCGCGATTGACGCTCGGTGATGCCACTGCTACGCTCCCACTCAGTAGAACCCGATGGAGATACCGAAAGGAGTGGACGATGGACGCGAGCAAAGCGTCATCTGCAAAGAGCGATCAGGAGACGGCGGATGCCGCACCGGCATTGGATTGGATGCCGACGGAGCGAATCAGTTGGTTCCCGATCCCGGAGGAAAAAGATCTCGACCCGCGCGTGGCAGACCTGGTGCGGCGGCAGCGGGAGAAACTGGGCGCACCGAACAATGTCGTCCGCGTGCATGCATGGCGGCCGGAAACGATGCTCCGCTGGCTCGAATTCTATGACTACATTAACCGAGGGCCGTCCGGCCTCAGCCGCAGTGAGCGAGAGATGATCGGGGTCGTGGTCTCCGCCGAGAACCGCTGTATGTTGTGACTGACCAATCACGGCGCCGAGTTGCGGCGCCTGACCGGTGATCCCGTCAAAGTCGAGCGGATCGCGCAGGATTACCGGCGCGCGGGGTTGTCGCCGCGCGAGCGGGCGATGTGCGACTACGTCGTCAAGATCACGCGCACGCCGGTGGAATGTAGCGAGGCGGACATCGAGGCGCTCCGCCCCCACGGCTTCTCGACTGAGGATATCTATGACATCATCAACACGGCGGCGATCTACAACTTCAACAACCGCGTCGCGAGCGCGGCGGGCTTCATCCCGGATCGCGCCTTCCACGGCACATTCCGCGAGGAGAAGCCGCAGAATTAAGTCTGCTTGAACCCCCAAGAGGATTGGGGAGTAGCGCAGAGAACGCAGAGGACACAGAGGACACAGAGAAAAGAAAATAAAAGCTCCCCTCTCTGTGATCTCTGCGTTCTCTGTGCCCTCTGTGCTGAATCTTTCTCCCTACGTTTTCAAGGAGGCGACAATGGATGAGCGGGCACGGATTGTCGTGGCGGACGACTACAACGATGTGTATGCTACCGCGCCCGCGGTAGATCGGTTGCGCGAGCGGGCGACGGTGACGATCTATACGGCGGTGCCAACGTCGCTCGATGAATGGGTGGAGCGGCTAAAAGACACGACGATCGCCGTCGCGAATCGGGAACGCATTCCGCTCAAAGCGCCGCTCCTCGATCGCCTGCCGAATCTGGAAATGATCGCGCAGACGGCGGGTGGCGGCAGCCATCTCGACCTCGCGGCGGCGACCGAGCGCGGCATCCTCGTTACTGGCACGAGCGGCGCGTCCGCCTCCACCGCCGAACTAACGATTGGCCTGATACTGGCGGCGATGCGGCGCATCCCGTACGGCGATGCCGAACTGCGCGCCGGGCGCTGGTCACAATTCGTTGGGCGGGAACTGGCCGGGAAGCGACTGGGAATCGTCGGGCTGGGTCGGATCGGCAGCCAGGTCGCGCGGGTCTGCGTCGCGTTGGGGATGAGTGTGCAAGCGTGGAGTCCGTCGCTGACCGACGAACGGGCGGCGGCAGTCGGCGCGACGTATCAGGACCTCGAAACATTGCTGGCCGTGGCGGACGTTGTCGCGGTGCATCTGCGCCTGACGCCGACCAGTCGCGGCCTCCTGAGCCGAGAGAAGTTGGCGCTGATGAAGCCGAGCGCGCTGTTCGTCAACACGGCGCGGGCCGCGCTGATGGACGAGGATGCGCTGATCGAGATGCTGCAATCGGGGCGGCTCTGGGGCGCGGCGCTCGATGTCTTCGCGGAAGAACCGCTGCCGCCGGACCATCCGTTGTTGACTCTGCCAAACGTCGTTCTCACGCCGCACGTCGGCTGGGTTGCCGAAGATAGTTACCGCGTCTTCATCGAAGGCATCGTTGACAATATCCTCGCCTACCTCGATGACTGCCCCGTGCCCTTCCCGCTCAACGTGGATGCGTTGGAGCAGCGCAAACACGCCCAATAATGACGTTTACCGAACCTCGAACGCCGAACTTCCCCATCCTTCCCTTAAGGACACTCTCACACTGTCCTTTGTGCGGATGTGTCGCGCCGCGTCATCCGGCATACTGATACCAGGAAATACGGAACGCGCTCAGGAAGGAACGCAAAACGATGTACGGATATGAAGCGGTCGTGATGATGATGGTCGGCAAGGCAATTGACGCCGACCGGCTCGCCACGGCGAAACGGGAACGGGTATTGATCGAGGAGAAGCGGACGCGCCGCCTCGTGCGCCGGGGGTAATAATGATCCAGGCACGGCGATGCGTGCGTACAGAGTAGTAGGAACGATTGAATCACAAAAGGGACGCATGGCACTGGAGTCGGTTGGCGGGCGCTTCACGTTTGAGACGGTAGCCCGGCCATCCACCACCCGGTACACTTCATCCCTTCGCCCGATGCGACGCCCCCGAATGGTTCGGGGGCATTTTTGTTGGTGGAGCAGGCTTCAGCCTGCCATGTGGAGATTGCAGGCTGAAGCCTGCTCCACCGTATCTCTAGCGGGTCAAAGACTGGAAACT
>JBPCPB010000398.1:0-14756 GCA_050999735.1 Thermomicrobiales bacterium
ATCCGCCGCCTGCGCAAGAAGATCGAGCAGGATCCTGACGATCCCCTTTTTATCCACACGGTCCGGGGGCTTGGGTATGTCTATCGAGACGGTCGCCGCGCCGCGTAGCGCGCTGGCGGAGCAGCACCGGGCGACCTACCCGGTGGCGGAGCGACAGGGAATAGGCGAGGCGGAAATTGACGCCGTACGCCCGCTGCTGATGCAGTTCGTCCAACACATCGCGGTCTCCTTCGCGGAATGCCGCTGCTCGGTGCAACTCTTCGAGACATCGGACACCCTCAGGACGGTCGTCGTCTCGGACATGCCGCTCGGCATGATTGGGCAGGCCACCTTCCCGCTCGGTGTTGGCATCGCGGGGACCGTCGGGCAGACGGGCGCGCCGCTCCTGATCCACGATGTGACCAGGGAACCGCGTTTCCTCTCCCTTCGGCGCGAATCGTCCGGCACGATCATGTGTGTCCCAATGACGGACGGCACGGCCTTTTACGGCACGCTGACCGCGTGGGCGCCAAAAGTCGGCGCCTTCCATCGCGGCACATTGGCGACGCTCCGCGCCTCCGCGCATGGTGCGGCGCTCGCCATTGCGCAAGCGCGGCGCGCGATGGAGCAGGAGGCGACGGCCCACCGGGCAACGATGCTCCTCGCCCTGACGCGGGCGGTCACGGCATGCGAGGACCCGCGTCAGGCGCTCGACATCGTTCTGCCCTTCATCTGCGATGTCGTACCATACACGGTCGGCGTGCTCGTCACCGAAGGGGAAGAAAAGGACGCACCGACGGCGGCCATTTTCACACGGACGTTGCAGACGGTCGGGCAGCGGGAGCGGCTGCGGCAATGGGCGCTCGATGCCTACGCCCATGCATGTGCCCGCTCCGTGCATGGCCCGCGGTTGATGCCGCTCACGGACATTGTCGCCGGGCACATGGTTTTCGCCGTGCCGCTCCGTGCTGCCGGGACGCTCGTTGGTCTCGTCGGCTACTTTCACACGGAGCCGTTCGACCCCGAGACGCAGCAGGTCTTGCAGGATTGCAGTTCGGTGATCGGCACCGCCGTCTACAATGCGGAGCGCGTGAGCCACGACATGGCGGCGATGCGGCGGACGGAACGAACGCGCGCGGAGTTCATGGGCCTCGTCTCGCATGAACTGCGCAACCCGCTCACCGCGATCTACGGTTTCCTGAGCATCCTTGCGCAGGAACGTGTTGGTCCCCTGACCGCGATGCAGCGCGACTTCCTCGACTCCGCTTCGCTCAGTGTCCGGCAGCTCTGGCGGCTCGTGGACGACATCAACGATCTCGTCCAGTCTGACCTCGGACGGCTCACCTTGCAACGCGAGCCGGTGGCGATGGGCGATCTGATCCGCGCGTCCGTCGCGAGCGCCACCCCGCTCTTCGCCAATGCCCGTATCGCGGTGGAAACCGAGGTTCCCCCGTCACTTCCTCGGACGATGGCCGATCCGGTGCGGCTCCATCAGATTCTGAACAACCTGCTCTCCAACGCGATGAAGTTCTCCGAACCGGGCACGACAATCCACGTCGCCGTCGCTGTGGCGGACGATACGATCCGCGTCAGCGTGCGCGACACGGGACCCGACATCGCCCCGGAGGATGCCGAGCGCATCTTCGAGCGGTTCGTCAAGGGGACGAACATCCCGCAGCAGGACGCTTCCGGCCTCGGCCTCGGCCTCGCCGTTGTTCGGGAACTTGTCGCCGCGCACGGTGGCCGCGTCTGGGTGGAGAGCGGGCAGCAGGCAGCAGGCAGCGGGCAGGCGAGCGATGGCAGCACATTCGTCTTTACCATTCCGATAGTACATAGGAATCCATAGAGGCGGTTCACGAACCGTCCTACAGAGCAACGAGCAATGAGGAAGGGTCGAAATCCACTCATTGCTCATTGCTCATTGCTCGGTACTGCTAGCGCCCGGTGGGGATGGGCGCGGGTGGTGGCCCGCTCGTCGCGGCGGCGGGCGCTGCCGGTGCGCCGGATGCGCGGGGCGCGGGCGCCGGTGCGGGCGCTGATCCCGGTGTACTTGCCGTTCCCGCCGGGCGGGCGGCGGGTGCGGGCTGCACCGTAATGCCAATCGGCGTCGGCCCCACCACCGTCACCGTGATCGTTTGTGTCACGCCGTTCAGACTTGCCGTGAGCGTCACCGTCCCCGGTGTTTCCCCCGTCACTTTCCCATTCGTATCCACCGTCGCCACCTGCGGGTTGCTCGATGACCACTGCACCTGACCGGTCAGATTCTGCGTCGAGCCGTCGGTATATGTTCCCATCGCGGTGAACTGCTCGGTCTGCCCAACCTTGATACTCGGTGGGTTGCCCGCGCCGCTGGACGGGGTGAGGGTGATGCTGGTGAGGGATGCGACGGCGTTGGTGAGGCTGAAGGTCACGGCGGGTGCGCCTGCCGCACTGGCGGTGACGCCGTACGATCCCACCGTCGTGTTCGCCGTTGCGGTGACGCCCGCCTGCCCGTTCGTGCCGATCGTCGCCGGGCTGCCGGTGAGCGTGGCGGATGCCCCGCCGTTCGGGATGGCGGTGAAGGTGACCATCCCGCCGTTCACCGGCTCCCCCGCACTGTTCGCCGTCACCGTGACGACGAGCGGACTGAACGCCGTGCCGGGCGTCCTGGTCTGGCCGTCGCCGCTCGTTCTGGTGAGGGTGAAGCCCTGCGACTCGAAGGCGCCGATGTCGCAATGCGCGCCCACCGGGCGATTGACGCCGCGTTGATCCTTGTTATTGACACCGGAGTGGCCAGTCGTGGCGCAGACGGAATCGTCACCGGCGTCAATAGCCGGGGAGCCGGGGAGCAGGGCGACGGTCTGCGCCGTGCCACCGTAACTGCCGAGCGCGCTGAGCAGGGGCGTAGGATTGACGATGTCGCCATTCATGCCGCCCGTGATGCCCGTTGTGCCGCTCGTGGTGCCGAGAAGATTGTGACCGTGGCTGATGACTGCGCCATTGATCTCGGGGCCACTATTAGTGGCGGTATTCCCGGCAACGATGGTGTTCTGCAGATTCAGCGTGCGGAAATTGTTCACACCACCCCCGACGACGCCAGTGTTTGCAGTGAGGGTGCTGTTCGTTACCGTCATGATGCCACCATTGTAGATGGCAGCGCCGTTGGTGGCGGAATTACCCGCGAAGGTGCTGTTTATCACGATGACGGTGCCGAAGACGCTGGCAATACCACCCCCCGTGAGCGCGCTGTTCCCGGAGAAGGTGCTGGTCGTCACCGTCAGCGTGCCAACGTTGAGGATGCCGCCGCCGTCGCCGAAGGCGCCCGCATTCCCGTTGGCGATGGTCAGATTACTGATGCTCGCTGTCACGCTGGGATTGACAACAAAGACCCCCACCGTGCCCCCACCGCTTACCGTCACGCCCATGCCGCTCGTCGGCCCCTTGATCGTCACACTCACTGTCAGCGTCAGCGTGCTGCCCACCGTGATCGTGCCGCTTCCGCTGCTGTTGAACTGGATCGTGTCGCTGCCACTCGTCGCATAGCCGAGCGCGTCGCGTAACCGGCAGGTAGTGTTCGCCGGGTCCTGGCACTGCGCCAGCGTCCCCGCCGTTCCCGTGTCGCTCGTCGTCCCGACGTAATAGACCGCCGCCGCCGCCACCTGCTCCGTATGGAGGCAGAGCGCGACGACACACGCCACCGCGCACAGCCCGATGACGATTCCCCGCCCGATCAGCCGCACCCATAGCCCCCGCATGCTCCTGCCCCTCTCGTTGCGTCGCGGTTTGTTTGTGAGCCATGCTAAGTATAGCGAATGGCGTCAAGAAGCGGGGCTGACATCCGTGTGCATAACTCAGTGTTCCTGGTGGTGGCGATCTCATACTCTTTCGTGATAGCGATGTCGTAATGCCTCGAAGAGGGTCGTTTCGTACGGGCGATGCTCGAATCGCCCGTACACAGGGCATCACGCCACTATCATCGCGAAAGAGTGTAAAGCCCAATGCGGTTCAGTGAGGCAGGTTCGAGCGCTACCCCTACGCTGCCCCACTGCCTGCTGCTCGCTATCTGCGCGCTTGAACGAATCGTCAGATCACGCATCGCCAGTGCAATGCGAGACGACATCTCAGGTTGGTATCGTTCTCCGCAGTATCGTGGAGTATGGCCGGGGAGCCACACTCGCGTACTGCGGAAAGAAGGAGCGATCATTGTGAGAATGGCGTATGCGCCGGAAGAAACATGGGTCATGGTTCTCGGGGAGGCGAGCGCGATTAATACCGGCTTCCCCTCCGCGATCGCGGCGGAGGGGTGGCAGTGGGACGAAGCGCCCGACATGGCGGCGCTCTTCGCCCTGCCGCTGCCGCCCCGGATGGTGATCGTCGTGCCGATCCCGGCGGACCGCTTCACGGCGACCGCCTACGCGACGATCCGCCAGTTGACGGGTGCGCTCGCGTTGCCCGTCGTCGTCTTCAGCCCGGAGTGCGCGCCCGCCGCAATCGAGACGGCCTTGCAGGCAGGTGCGGACGATTTCCTGCCGCTGCCGGTGATGATCGAGGAGATGGTCGCGCGACTGGCGGCGGTAATTCGCGTGCGCTTCGGCGCGCAGGACGCAACGTATCGCAGCGATTACCGGCTGGACGAGGCGGCACATCTCGTCTCGATTGCCGGCGCCGCACCGATTCATCTCTCGGTCAGCGAATATCGGCTCTTTCGCATGCTTTTTGCCACCCGCAACCGCCCTGTCGCACGGGAACGGTTAGCGACGATTCCTCTGCTGCACGCCGATCTGGAGGGTCAGAACGCGTTGGACGCCATTGTGAGCAGACTGCGCCGCAAAGTCGGCGCAGAGCGAATCGTCACGATCCGGGGTATCGGCTATCAACTCGTGGACAACCGCCAGCCGCCGCCGAACATTTCGTACCTACACGAGCAACGAGCAACGAGCAACGAGTAACGAGTAACGAGGGGCTGGCTTCTCGTCGCTCGCTCTTTGCAGCATGCCGCGCGGATCACAGCGTGAGTGAGAAGCCATCAATGAATGCGAGAAGGGCAAGCGCGCCCGCGCCGAGACTGCCGTACCAGACCACGGGGCGGCGCAACAAGGCGGCGATCGCGGCGAGGCCGATCGCTACTTGAAAGAGTGTCACCGAGACGGCGAAGCGGTGATGGTGCTCGAGTTGGTCCTGCGATTCCGCGGTCAGCGTCGCTGTTTCGGTATCCCGCGCGTTCGCTTCCTTCATCAAGTCGTCCTGCGATGCCTGCCGCCGGGCGGCTTCATCGTTCGCGGCCGTGATCTCGGCGGGCGTCCCACCCACATGCGCGAGGAGGGTGGCGAGGTTTTGCTGCGTCTGTTTCTTGATGCTGTCCGCCTGGAACTCGCTCCAGGCATCCACGGCGCGTGTCTGCTGCAAGACGCCCTGATTCGCCTTGAAAAGCGCCTCGTTGGCATAATTGCCCGCTTCCAGTGCGGCAGCAGCGGCGAAGACCGCGAAGAGCGCGGTACTGATCGCGAGGTAATCGAGCCAGCGCGGCCGCCCGCCCTCCGATCGCTCCGCCCCGATCGCCTCCTTCCGTCGCTCCTCGATCTCTTCCTGCACCCGGTCTGTCCCGACATCCATATCCTCAGCCACCTGTTACCCTCCATTTGTTCTGCGAACCCGGACACATGAAACGGCACGTTTGGTGGTAGGGATGCACACATCGCGAGCGGCTGATCTGCCGCTCAGAGACTTCTTCCACCGAAGCCCATGATAAAGTACGCGATCGCGCTACAAATTAATGCCGGGCAAGTTCCCGCTCATCGCCGCCGCGGCAAGCCCGGCCCCCGCAAGCATTAAGCCCTTGTTTCCCAGGAGGCTCTGCAACACATTCGGTTGGTTCTGATACTGCGCCGCAGTCGCCGCTAATGCGCCGGGATTGTTCTGCTGTGCATGGGCCGCGAGTTTCGCCACGTCGTTCTCGTCCATTTGTTGCGGGTCCGTGTGATTGAGGCCGAGCATATTTGCCAATCCGCCGATACCGCCCTGCGCCGCCTGCCCGCCGACCATACTCCCTGCCAGCGAGCCGACGAGACTGCCCGCGCCGCCACCCATCTGACCGCCGAGCATGTTGCCGACGAGACTGCCGGCGAGTGAGCCGAGTAATCCCTTACCCAACCCGCCGAGCGGGTTCGTGCCGCCGACGCCCGGCGTGATGTGATTCTGGTACTCCTGTGGATCCACCTGGCTCATCGCATTGGCGGTGTGTTGCTGGAAAGCATCCTGCGGGACGCCGCCAAGAAACTGGCCCATGTCCCGTTGATCGCTGGGCTGCGCGGGATTCATGCTACCCCCCGCAAGCCGCTGGAGGAAATTCTGGCTCAGGCCATTCAGGAAACTCATCGTTGGCATCCTTTCTCGTCGCACATCAAGCCGTACTACATTCACTGAGGCGACCTTTGCAATGACGGTGCCACCCTGGGGAGAAGCGGGGCTTGATCCAAGCATTATAGGGCATAGAGTAGTCAATACTGGCAATCTAAAGAGTACGTGGATTCTATAAGTATAGAGACTCCTTTCTTGTAGTCTTGGCATTCTACTTGCTGAACGCTACGCCGTGGCGCCGTTCACGATTGAATGGCAATGCACAGGTCGTTATGTAACGAACGTAAGGAAAGGAATCGGCATGGGTGCATCAGCGATACGGAGGGCGATACTGACGTGCTCGGTAATGGTACTCCTCGGGTTGTCAATGGTCGGCGTGGCCGCGCAAACCCCAACCGCCGCGCCAACGACGGGCGGCACATTTACCGGCAAGATCAGCAAGACGAGCCCCCTGACTGTCAGCTCGAATGGGCAGGATCGGCAGATCAACGCGACCGCCAGCACGACGGTTATCCGCGATGGCAAGACGGCAACAGTCGGTGATCTCAAGGTCGGCGACCAGGTTAATGTGACGTCAAACCCCGACAACACCGTCTCGAAGATCGAGACAACGAGCATCGCGGCGAGCAGTAACACCGGTTTCTTGAAGTGGCTCATCCCGCTCTTGATCGTGTTGATCATCCTCGGGATTATTCTCTGGCTGCTGAGCCGCCGCAGGAAGGATGCCTTCGTGCTTGAGCGCGACCGGCCGAACGCCCCACGGCCGTAGCGCCCGCAATTGGTGAAGGTTGTCTGCGTATTATGGACGATGAACAGGAGACATGTGCATGGCTGAGATGGAAATCGACCGGAACGAGATGGTAACGTCCGTTGATGGAACGGAAATCGGGCGCGTCAAGCATGTGATCGTGGAGGGACCAAACCGTCAGGTCACCGACCTGGTGATCGAGCAGCACGGCGCGGAGCGGTTGATCCCGATTACCGAGGTGGAGCGCGGCGTGCGGGGCGAACTGATGCTCCGGGCGACGCCAACGGAAACGGGCGCGATGCCCTTCATGCGCGATGAGTATCACGCGCTTGACGAGGACGAAATCGTGTCCGCGCCAACCGGGGATATGGGCGGCGGCACGACAATCGAGTCGGCCACTGCGGACTCGGTGGTGATCGAAGACACGCGTACTGCCCGCGATATGCCTGTCGAGACCCGGCAACAAGCAGAGCGGAGCGGCGAGAATGTCACCGTTCCCGTGGTCTCGGAGAAATTGACGGCGGACGTGCGCGAGACCGAGGCCGGGAAGTTCCGGCTCAGCAAGCGCGTCGTCGAGGAACAGAAGACGATTGACGTGCCGGTCGAGCGCGAGGAAGCCCGGATCACGCAGACCGCCGTCAATCGCCGCCCGGCGACGGCGGAAGAGATGGCGATGATGGATCGGGACATCGAAGTGCCGCTGCGCGATCAGGAAGTTGTCACCGCGAAGGAAGCGCGTGTCACGGGCGAGGTAGATGTGCGCAAGGAGGCGGTGACGGACACCGAGCGCGTCACGGATACGGTGCGCCGCGAAGAAGTGCATGTGGAAGACCCCACGAATCCGCATGTCCATGTCGAAAATGAAGGCAAGCGGGCGCGATAAAACGTCGTGTCGGGATGCACATGCGTCATGCAGGTGCATCCCGATGTGCTACCGACACGGAGATGATCGTGCGTGGGATCGGTGACAAATGCATGGGTAGCCGAAGGGCGAAATAACGATGGATAAACGCAGCGGCGGCGCGGCGACGCGCCAGCCACCGCCCCGCGCCGGGATGCCGGTGCGATCGAACACCGCGTGGACGGGTCGGGTGACGCATGTCATCGCCGCGACCGCCAATGACGAAGGTGCGATCCGTGTCGCGTGGGACGGCGACGGGGAGACGGCAGTACCGCTCTCCGCCTGCACGATCACGAACGAGCGGGTGATGGTCCAGTTCGCGTCGGACGCGGAGACGGGGGATGCCGGGCGGCCCGGCGCGCTGGTCATGGATCGTGACAGCGTCACGGTGCCGATCATCGAGGAGGAGATCACCACCGAGACCGTCTGGCGCGAGTCCGGCTCGGTGATGATCCGGCTGCGCAGCGAGAATCTGCCCCGGACATTCACGGAGCAGACCGAGCGCGAAGAATTGGTCGTCGAGCAGGTGGACATTGGCCGCGTCCTTGCGGAGGGTGAAGTCCTCGAACCGCGACAGGAGGGCGACCGGCACATCATCCCGATCGTGGTCGAGGAGGCGGTTGTCGTCAAACGACGCGTGCTTGCTCACGAACTGCACATTACCAAGCGGACCGTCGCGACAACGCAGACGGTCGAGACGACGATCCGCCGCGTTTACCCGGAGATCGAGAGTGGCGCGCTCGCCGATCGGACTCACATCACGGCGGATAGTGCGCGGTAGGAGGAGCAGCGAGCAGGATACGTGGGATGGTCGAGCAGATGTCGAATGTGAATATGATGACAAGGAGCAAACAATGAGTATGCGGAGCACCATGGGCGACATGATGAAGGGTGCTGAGGTCTACGACGCGAACGGCGAGAAGGTTGGCAAGGTTGTCGAAGTGGGGCGAAACTCCTTCAGAGTCGAGAAGGGCTTTCTCTTCCACAAGGACATGCATCTGCCGATGAGCGCGGTCGCGCGGACGCACGACAATCATGTGCATCTCAATGTCGCGAAAGATCAAGTCATGACGATGGGGGCGGAGCAACTGCCCGCCGAGGGTCACGAGTGGTACGGCACGGACACGATGAACGCCCGCACCACAACGGATCGTGGGATGACAGAGCGCACCGGACGCGCGGGCGAGACGAAGAGCGTTCCGATCATCGAAGAGGAACTGAAGGCCGGCGTCCGCGAGAAGCAAGGCGGCATGGCCCGCGTTACGAAGGACGTGGTCGAGGAGCAGCAGTCCATTGACGTGCCGGTCCAGCACGAGGAAGTCTACGTCACCGAGCGGGCGGTCAACCGGGCCGCGACGCCGGAAGAGATGAAGATGATGGACCGGGACATCGAAATCCCGCTCAAGCAACAGGAAGTGGTGACGCAGAAGCAGGCCGTCGTCACCGGCGAAGTGAACGTCCGCAAGGAAACGGTCCGGGACACGGAGCGCGTCACGGATACGGTGCGCCGTGAGGAGGTTCACGTCGACGATCCGAACAACAAGCATGTTCATGTCGAGGGCGAGCGCGGCATGCGCGGACAGGCGGACACGGGCAGCGGGAAAACCGTCACAGACAAGCGGCAGCACGACGCGCACGGCAATCTCGTCTCCGACACGGAGCGCGTGGACGACACGCCGAAACGCTCGCGGTAAATCGCGGCGACGATCGCGCAGATAATCCGCAATGATGGCGTGGGCGCCGCTCCGGCACCCACGTTTTCTTGCCACCACTATGAGGAAGTAGGGCAGCAATCCTCAGTCTGAGGAACGGGTGGCGAGGTCAATGACGCGCCCATTCGTGATGCGCACGAGTTCGGCAGGCGCGATGCCAAAGACGGTATGGGGGGTACCCGCCGCCGCGTACACCGCCTCATACTGCGTCAAGTCGCGATCAATAAACGTGCGAAGCGGCCGGGGATGGCCGATGGGTGGGACGCCGCCAATCGCGAAGCCGGTCGCGGTGCGAACCTGACCGGCGGTGGCGCGACGCGGCGGATCACCCGTCCATTCCGCGAGGCGGGCCGGGTCGAGCCGGTTCGCGCCGGAGACGAGCGCCAAGAATGGTGCATCGCTCGCCATAAAGACGAGCGATTTAACGATCTGCCCAACCTGCGTGCCGACTGCGATGGCCGCTTCTTCGGCGGTGCGCGTGCTTTCGGCGAATTCGATCACCGCCGCTTCGATACCCAGCGCGGCGAGGGCATCGGCGACGCGTTGCGCGGTGGCGTTCATGGCTCCTCCTTGATTCTCACGCGGCGATGGTAGCAGGAACATCTGCGGGAAACCAGAAGCGGCGATCGAGCGAAGAAGGCGCCATCCATCACGCCAGGCAAACATATGCCCAGCGTCTGTTTGCATTCCCGTCGGCAGTTGACTATCATCCCCATGTGGAACTCGACATAATGTTGTTCGGTGCAATCACATCGGAGGAGGGGAAAGCATGGTCGCAGTGAGCAGGAAGGGACCGGGGAACGACGGGCGCACGCTGCGCGTGGAGGTAACCGCGCGGGAAGCGGTGCTCCCTTGCCCTGTGTGTCGGGCGCGCGGGGTAGGGACGGACGACGGATCGAACGTGCATCTCGGCGGCGCCCTCCATCGGACCCGGGAGTATCCGCTGATCCCCAGGGGAGCAATTGACCGCGATTTCCCGGACATCTGCATCCAGTGCTGGTGCGACGAGGGCCACGAATTCGAGGTCAGCATCACGGTGCGACGGGGGACGACGCAGCTCTTCGCGACGTGGATCGAGGGCGATGAAGAAGCGGATAAGGAGGTGCGCGCCCAGCGACGCCTCGCCCACGCGGCGGAGGCAGCAGGCCCGCAAGAGCCACGACCGGAGAGCGAGGCCATGGCGACGACCATGCGCGAGCCGCGCAAGGATGCGACAAATTCGCGCGAGCCGCGACCGGAGAGTGAGACGAGAGGGCTGATCCACGAGACGCCCCCCACCGTGATGCGGAATACGACGGCGTGACCGCCCTCCGATAGCGGGAAGGGAATGGGCGATGGTGACGATTGCGGATATCTGGGCGGCGCGGCCAATCGTCGCGGAGGTCGCGGTGCGGACGCCGCTCGTGCGGTTGCGGCTGCCGGACGCGCCCGCCGAGATCTACCTGAAACTGGAGAACTTGCAGCCGATTGGTTCCTTCAAACTGCGCGGCGCGCACAACGCGATGCGCGCCTTGCCGATGGAGGAATTGTCGCGTGGGGTGTTGACGGCGAGCGCGGGGAACATGGCGCAGGGTGTTGCCTTCGGGGCGCAGCGGCTCGGTATCCCGTGCTGGGTCGTCGTGCCCGATACCGCACCGGCAACGAAGATCGCGGCGGTGAAAAGGATGGGCGGCAAGGTGATCCCCGCCCCGTTCGATACGTGGTGGCAGACGTTTTCGACGCGCTCCTATCCTGGCATTGACGCCACCTTCATCCACGCCTTCGACGATGAGCGCGTAATGGCGGGCAATGGCACAATCGGCCTTGAAATCCTCGAAGACCTGCCCGATGTGGATACCGTCCTTATTCCCTTCGGCGGCGGCGGGCTGGCGTGTGGGATCGCGACCGCGCTCCGGGCGCTCCGGCCACAAACGAAGATCTACGCGACCGAGGCGGCGAATGCGGTCCCGCTCACCCCGGCCTTTGGCGCGGGCAAGCCAGTGGAGATCGCCTACACGCCGTCGTTCGCGGACGGCATCGCGGGCAAACTGGTCTTCCCGGAGATGTGGGAACGTGCCTCTGCCCTCCTCGACGGCGCATTCACCGCGACGGAAGATGAATTGAAGGGCGCGGTCCGCCTGCTCGCCGAGCGCAATCGCGTGATCGCCGAGGGCGCGGGTGCTTGTCCCGTCGCCGTCGCCCTCGCCGGCAAAGCGGGCGGCGGCAAGATTGTCTGCATCGTCTCCGGCGGCAACATTGATTTCCGGGTGCTTGCGGAAATCCTCGCCGGATAGATCACAGACCGCCGTTTATCCTCGCAGAAGATGTCGCAAACGATTCGTAGGGGCGGTTCGTGAACCACCCTCCCCGCCATGCCGTAACCCTCATTGCTCGTTGCTTCGTCAGCGGAAGACGCCGTTGTGACCGAGGCTGATGATGCCGGGCTGCGGGAAGTAGGTGAGGCCGTGGGGGGCAATGCCGGTGTGAATGCGCTGCATCAACTGGCCGTTGCGCGTATCCACGACGTAGACATCGCCGTTGAAGCGGCCGGAGGCCCAGAGTTGCGAGCCATCCGGTGAGACTTGCAGCATGTCCGGGCTGCCACCGATGTTCCAGGTGTTGACGATGTTCTGCGACGCGAAATCAATCACCGAGATTGTCCCCGCGACGCGGTTCGCGACGTAGAGGTAGTTCGTGTCCCGGCTGACGACGAAGCCGTGCGCGCCCGCGCCGGTCGGGATGAAGCCGATTTCGCGCATCGCGATCGGATCAATGATCGAGACGCCGTTGCGGGATTGATTCGCGACATAAAAGAGCGCGCCGTCCGGTGCGACCTTGACATCAATCGGCTGCCCGCCGACGCGCACCGAGCCAATAATCCGCATCGCGGCGGTATCCACCTTGAAGACCTGCCCGTCGTATTCGCAGCCGACGATCAGGTAGCGGCCATCGGCAGACATATCCATATGGTCTACGCCGGAGCAGGGAATCCGCACGCGCTGGATCAGGCCCCACGAATGCGGGTCGTAGAAGTCGAGCGAGTTGTTCGGCTCCGCCGCGACGATTCCCTTCGTGCCGTCCGTCGTGAAGTAGAGGTTGTAAGGGACGGCCGCGCCGATGGTGCGGGTTAGTTTGCCCGTCTGCGTGTCAATCTCCGAGAGGGTGCTGGAACCCATATTCTCGACGTAGAGATGCGCGAAATCCGGCGCGGGGCTGACGTGATGCGAGGTCCGCCCGGTCGGGTAGCGATCAATGACCTGGAAGGTGGACGGATCAATGACGGTGAGGTTGCCCGCCAGTTCGTCCGGCACATAGACGCGCGCCGCGAGGGTCGCAACCGGGGCCGGATAGGGCATCCCCGCTTTTGTGTTCGCCCAGACATTGATCGCGAAACCGGTTGCGGCGGGTGACTGGCCGTTCGGGTACTTCGCGGCGAAGACGTCGTTGCCGATCAGGCTGAGTGTTACTTCGTCCTTCGTCCCGGCGGCCTCGGGGTGATACTCGAAGCGCGCCCGCTCGAAGTACTGAACCTGCCTCATTTGCTCGCCATTCGGCTCATTGAATTCGTCCGAGATCGGCAAGCCGAACTGTGCCGCGCCGCCGTGCTGCTGCCAGTAGGACCTGAATCCGCCGCTGATACAGCGGTTCGTCTCGGTGAAGCATTGATCGCCCGTCGCGCTGGCGGGGCGACCACCGGGATAGCGGAGGGCGAACTGCTCCTGCCCGAGCAGGCCCGGCAGGATGACGGACGGCGTATTGATGAACTCCTGATGATATTCCAGCCGCCCGCGCTCGAAGTATTGGACGCGGTGCGTCGTGCCATCCGCGCTCGCTTCGTCGAACTCGTCGGAGATTGGATACCCCCAGCGATCCACGCCGCCGTGCTCCGCCCAGTAGGCGAACAACATCCCCTTGACGCATTTCTGCGTCTGTGTGGCGCACGACGTGGGTGGGTCAACCGCCGCCGCCGTATCGGTCGAGGAGAAGATTGCCGGGCCGAAAGAGAGAAGCAACAACGGGAGCAGCAAGAGCGCTCCACAGATCGTCCGAAGTCGCACGCCATCCTCCCGGAATGAACGCAATCGCGCCGAAATTCGCACACCTGCCATTAAGAACGTCCCGAACGCCACAAATAGAACGGGAAGCGACACCATGCCTCTGAAGTAGCCTGTATGCCGGTATTGTACTACATTCGTCGCGCCGCGCGGTACACTGGCGAAAATCGTATCGGATGCGCACGGCGAGAGGATAACGCGTGGACGAGCGGCAGGTGGTGGGCAAACTGGTGGGCAGAGTTGCGTTGATTACCGGGGCGGGGCGGGGGATTGGGCAGGCAATCGCGCTCGCCTTTGCCGAGGAGGGCGCGGACATTGCCGTCCACTACCGCAATTCGGCGGCGGGGGCGGAGCGAACGGCGCGCGATATCCGCGCCCTCGGTCGCCGTGCCGAGACGGTGCAGGCGGACATCAGCATCGTCGCGCAGGGCCAGCAACTCGTCGCCGAGACAGTCGCCCGGTTCGGGCGGCTCGATATTCTCGTCAACAACGCGGGCGCCTTTGATACGACCACGCTTTTCCATGTCACTGAAGAAGATTTCGATGCGGTCGTGGCGACCGATTTCAAGGGGCCGTTCTTTCTCGCGCAGGCCGCCGCGCGGCAGATGGTCGCGCAGGAGGGTGGGGCGATCATCAATCTCGCCTCCGGTGTCGCGAAAGATGCCGACCCCGGCTACTTCGTCGGCACGCCATACGCGGGCGCGAAGGCGGCGCTCTGGCGGGTGAGCCAGCGGCTGGCGATGGAACTCGGCCCGCACGGCATCCGTGTCAACGTGATCGTCCCCGGCTTCATTCATTCCAAGGCGGGGCCGCTGCCGGAGTATGTTCGCGCCCGCTTCGCGCCCCTCGCCGCGCTGAAGCGTACCGGCGTGGTGGACGATGTCGCCCGCGGCGCGCGCTGTCTCGCCGCCGACGACTCCCGCGTCATCACCGGCCAAACGCTCGTCGTAGACGGCGGCATCCGCATGCATTAGTGGGAAACCGATTGAACCGCAGAGACACTAGGAGAGGGGGCCTAACACAGAGAACACAGAGAACACAGAGGG
>JBPCPB010000474.1:0-9385 GCA_050999735.1 Thermomicrobiales bacterium
TGTTGCCGCCAACGACGAGGGTCGAGAGGCTATCGAGAATGGCGGAGCGGTCATCCTGCTTGTAATCCATCGAGACGAGCGGCTCGTCGCTGTAGCCGAGGATGCCCTCCAAGTCGCCTTCCGCCGCTTGCAGGAAGGCATTGTTCACTTCCTCAACGCTCGTCTGCTTCTCGGTCTCGACGGTCAGATCGAGGAGCGAGACGGTCGGCGTCGGGACGCGCAGTGCGTAGCCATCCAGTTTGCCCTTCAGTTCGGGGATGACGAGCGAGAGCGCGCGGGCGGCGCCGGTCGTCGTCGGGACGATGTTCTGCCCGGCACTGCGGGCGCGGCGAAGGTCCTTGTGGGGGCCATCGAGAAGGACCTGATCGCTCGTATACGAGTGGACGGTCACCATCGTGCCTTTGACGATACCGAAGTTGTCGAGCAGCACTTTCGCCGTCGGCGCGATGCAGTTCGTTGTGCAGGAGCCATTGGAGATGACATTATGCTGGGCGGGGTCGTAGGTGTCCTGGTTGACGCCGAGAACTATCGTGGCGTCCTCATTCGTGGCAGGGGCGGAAATAATCACCTTTTTCGCGCCACCGTTCATATGCGCCTTCGCCTTAGTGGCGTCGGTGAAGAAGCCCGTGGATTCAATGACGATATCCACGCCGTAATCGCGCCAGGGGATGTTGCCGGGGTCACGCTCGCTGAAGACATGCACGGCGTTGCCGTCCACGATCAGATCATGGTCGCTCACCTCGATCTCTTCCTCGGCGATACCGTACGTGGAATCGTACTTGTAGAGGTGCGCGATGGTATGCAGGTCCATCAGGTCGTTGACCGCGACAATTTGCAGCAACCCCTCCGGGTTGTCATCGTCCGGTCCGTACCCGCCAAAGATCGTCTTGAAGACCTGCCGCCCGATCCGCCCGAAACCATTGATGCCGACCTTGACTACCATCGCCGCGTTCCTCCTATCCGAACCCAGTATCACCGCGCTGCAAAAGGCACGCGGATCACGAAAATCCGCGCGGACGCTCAGCATACCTTACCGGAGGGGATAGGCGCGACCCCAGAGCGAGCAATGAGCAACGAGCAATGAGCAATGAGTGGATCAGACCCTACTCGTTGCTCGTTGCTCATTGCTCGTTCGGCGGGCCGATGAACGCGCGGACCTTGCCGAGCAAGTCTTCGAGGAGGAAGGGTTTTTCCAGCACATCGCAGCCCTTCTCGCGCAGATATGCTTCTTTTTCGCGGATACGCTGTGTGTCCGCCGAGCAGATAATGACGGGGATGCGCGCGGTCGCGGGGTCGAGCCGCATCAGTTCGAGGACCATCCAGCCAGTATCGGGGCGCTCCATACGAATATCGAGGATCACGAGCGCCGGCCGATGCTCCTTAATCATCCCGTATGCTCTGTCGCCCTCTTTCCAGATCGCTGCCCGATAGCCCTCCTCCGTCAGGAGGTCATGCAACAGTTCAAGGAAGAGCGTGTCATCATTGACGACTGCAATTAGCGACGTGGCCATTATCTTTCCCCTACCCACGTACCTCGGCGCTTACCGCGACGGCGTTATCATGAACGACTGCCGGATGATCGCCTCGGCCGGTACTCCGTGCCGCGTACATCTGCATGAGCGCCATCGCCAGTTTCTCCGGGTCATGCCGCAGGGGATTCGCGACACTGACAACGTCTGCCTCGATAATCCCGACACCGAGCGCATGCGCCTCCTCCTGGAGGCGCGCGGCATCCACGGCGTCCTGGCGCCACTCGGGCTTGATCTTGTCCTTCGATTCGAAGTTCGTATTGACGAGCACGTAATCGAAGACGCGTTTGCCGATCTGCTCCTGCAAGGCGCGCACATGCGCCAGCGCGTCGAAGTTATCCGTCTCGCCCGGCTGCGTCGCGACATTGCAGACATAGACCTTGATCGCGGTCGGGTTGTTCTTGATCGCCTGCTTGATGTCCCCGACGAGCAGCGGCGGGACGACGCTCGTATAGAGCGAGCCGGGGCCGAAGACGATCATGTCGGCATCCCAGATCGCCCGCACCGCCGGGACGTACCCCTGCGGGTCCTCGGGTTGGAGGAAGACTTTGCGGATGCGCCCGTGCGCCCGGCCAATCTCGGACTCGCCGCGCAGTTCGGTGCCATCTTCCGCGATGCCGTGTAACTGGACATTCTCCAGCGTGGAAGGAAAGACCGTACCACGCACCGCGAGGATACGGCTGGATTCGAGGACCGCCTGTTCGAAATCGCCGGTCACATCCACCATCGCGGTAATGAAAAGGTTGCCGAAGGAGTGACCGTGCAGGCCGGAGCCATCTTTCTCGAAGCGGTATTGGAAGAGTTCCTGCATCAGCGGCTCGGCGTCGGAAAGGGCGGCGATGCAGTTGCGGAAGTCGCCGGGTGGAAGGATGCCAAACTCTTCGCGCAAGCGTCCGGTGCTGCCGCCGTCGTCCGCCATCGTGACAATGCCGGTCAGGTTGCCGGTGCGCTCCTTGAGGCCCCGGAGCAAGGTCGGCAGCCCCGTACCGCCGCCGATAGCAACGATCTTCGGGCCGCGCTTGCCAAACCGGTAGTCGTAGAGAATATCGCCGATTCGTTCCGTCCGCCCGGCAAGGAGGGGGATGAGGAGCGAGTGGCTGAGGTAATAGACGCTGCCGCCGATGACACCGAACCCGAGTGCCGCGACAACGGCCTCACGCCACGGATGCGGGATGAACTGGAGAGTGATCGCGCGGACAATATCAGTGCTGTAGCCAGGAAAGGCGACGTTGCGGTACAAGGTGGCAAGCGCCATCGCAATCGCCAGGCTCGTCAGGGTAATCCCCAGCGCGAGCGCGAGCAAATACCGCTTCACCCGCATCCCGAAGCGGAGCCATTTCCGCACGTCCGTCCCTCCTCAACCGTACGTACGTCGTACGTCAGCGTCCGTATCCTAACACTCGCAGCGCATCCAGGCAATCACCTGTTTATTCCGCGCGGAGTGGCGGACGGTTCCGTCATGTGTTAAATCCTTCGCCGGGTCCTTTACGTACGCTTGCATTGGCGCATCGCGTCTTCGATACTCCATGCTGTGTGGCGTCTGTCATCCAGTGGGGGGTATTCCAGCGTAAGGAGTGTGACGGTACACACTCGTTCAAGCAAGGAGCCACGCATGAATCGAAGAGCAAGGGTTGGGTCCATCATCGGCATTCCCGTCGTCGTCGTTCTCGTCGTTGTCTTGGTCTTCCTCGGCAAGCAGAACTTACTACCGGGGCAGACGCAACCGACGGCGATCCCCGTCACGCCGTTCGCGAACATCGGCGCCACCGCGCCTGCGGGAACAACGGTCGCCGCAAGTACAGCGACGACTGCACCGGCTACGGCGGTAACCACCGCGCCAACGGCCGCCGCTTCGACCGGTAATTCCAGCGGCAGCGCCGCAAGTACCGCGCCAGCCGCCAGCACGACGGCATCCAGCGCATCGTCGAGTGCGGCGACGGCCCCCACCGGTTCAGCGGTCGCGGTCAAAGCGCCAAGTGGCGCCACGACCTACGCGATCGCCGGTGACAAGTCGGAAGCGAAAGTGACCGTCAATGAAAAACTCGCCAACTTGCCCGCCCCGTCGGACGCAGTGCTGACAACGAACGCCATCCAGGGCCAACTCTTCCTCGGCGCTGACACCAAGCCGGTTGAGGGAGCGAAAATCATGGTGGACCTGCGGACGCTGAAGAGCGACAAGACGCAGCGCGATAATTACATCCGCACCAATACGCTCCAGGCCGATCAGTTTCCGCTCGCGGAGTACGTCGTCACCAGCGTGGACGGCTGGACAGGCCCGTTGAAGGAGGGGCAGCAATCTACCTTCAAACTGCTCGGCAACATGACGATCCACGGCGTCACGAAGCCCGTCACCTTCGACACGACCGCGATGATGCAGGGCGGCGCGGTGACTGGCACCGCCACGACGAACTTCACGTTCGAGGATTTCAACATGTCCCCGCCGAATCTCACCATTGTCAAGGCAAACGATCTCATCAAACTGGACCTGAATATCGTCGCCAACAAGGCGGGATAATGAGTAGTCAGCAGGCAGGCAACAACAGATGGTAGGGGCGCACAGCTATGCCCCCCTTTTTCCGTGCATTCCGATAGATTGACAGCAGTAATCTCCTGGTGGAGCAGGCTTCAGCCTGCAATTCCGAGACGGCAGGTTAAAGCCTGCTTCACCGCTGCCCGGCGCTTTCCGTGAACCCCTCATGGCCCCGACCACGACACGACAACCGGGCCGTTCGGCGTCGGGCTGCCACGCACTGGTTCGAGAGTCACTTGTAGTGCGTCGGGTGACGTCGCGTTCGCCGGATTCTCGATAATCAGCAGGGCGTATCCGTTCGTGTCCGGCGTCATCGTGCCGAGCGAAACCCATTGCCCATTGTGCCGTGCCCAGATTTGATAGGTCTGACCGGATGGCGCGGGCGCGAAGTTCTCGAAGGTCATCACCGCGAGGGTTTCGCCGGGACGACCGCGATAGGTGGCGTGCGTCTTCGTGGCAATGCCCGGCATTGCATTGAGTCGAATCGGCGTTACATCACTCGATGTGACGAGATGCAGGGCGCGCAACTGCTGCTGCGCGGTCGCCTGTTGCCCATGCTCGCGGAACCCGGCGGCAGCAAGCAAGCCCGCGATGAGTGTAAGGACGAGAATCAAGAGCGGCGTCAGATAGACGCGCATCTTTTGCAACCCGGCGCGGATGCGCGTCTTCGCCGTACCGAGGGGCAAATTGAGGAAGGTCGCGATCTGCTCGTGGGTCAGATCGTCGAAGAAGGCGAGGCTGAGCGCCTGCCGTTGCGGCGGTGGGAGATGCGCGACGGCCTCCTGCACCGTCGCGCGGCGGTACTCGCGCCACGCCGCTTCATCCGGTGGCGGGCTGCCATCTGGCACGGTCATCAGGCGCAAACCTTCCGGGTCCGGGGCGGCTTGCGGGCGGCGACCCCGGCGGCGCAGTTCGTTGATGATTCGCACATGCGCGATTCGCAGCACCCACGATCGGAACGCGCCGCGCGCCGGGTCGAAGGTGCCCGCCTTGCGCCAAACGACGAGAAAGACATCCTGCACGATCTCCTCGGCGGCGGCGCGATCGAGCGTTTGCGCGGCGAGGTTGAAGATGAAGGCGGCGTACCGGCTATGGAGCGGCGCGAGCGCCTCCTGATGCCCGGCAGCAAGCGCGCGCATCAACTCCTCATCGCTGCGGTCGTCATCGGGCTGGACGAGACGGACGGTGGTCATGGGAACCTCACCCCCGGCCCCCTCTCCTTTGCTGCCAAGCAAAGGAGAGGGGAGATGAGACCGGAATATCGGGCATAGTGCCAGGCAGCCGCGTTTCTCCGCATTTGTCCGCATTTCTCCCCGCATTTCTCCCCGCATTTTCTCCCCCTCTCCTTTGCTTGGCAGCAAAGGAGAGGGGGCCGGGGGGTGAGGTTGATCCCATTCATCATACCGCTCAGCCCTTCACTACCACCGTGCCGGTCATGAACGGATGGATCGCACAGTGATACGTGAATGTTCCGGCCTGATCGAATTTCTGCTGGAAGGTCGCGCCGACCGCGAGACTCTTGGAGTCCCACGCGCCTTTGTCGGCGGTGATAGTATGCGCGGTGGTGTCCTTGTTCGTCCACGTCACCGCCTGACCCGGCGCGACGGTGATGCTCTGCGGCGCGAAGGCGAAGTTCGCGATCATGACACTGTTCGCACCCGCCGTTGCCGGGGCTGGTGCGGCAGCAGAGGCGGCGGGCGCAGTGGAAGCGCCAGCGGTGGGCGCTGCCGCAACCCGCATAATCATCCCCGGTTGCAGGACGATCTTGCGCGGCGCGTTGCCGACCGGGACGGTCGCAATCACCTTCTGCGTCTCGACGTTGACGATTGTGAGATCGTTCGAGGCTTCGTTCGTCACATATGCCGTGTCGCCATCGCTGCTCGCGGCGATCCAGTGCGGCATCGTGCCGACCTTTACCGTGCCGATGATCTTGTTCGTATCGGGCGCCCAGATGGCGAGTTCGCCCGGCCCCTGGCTGACGACGAGACCGTACTCGCCCGTCGCCGTGACGAGCGGATGATGCGGCGCCGCGCCGACGGGAATCTGCCCCGTGACCTTGTTCGTGGCGGGGTCGAGCACCTGCACGGCGTCCACACCGGCGAGGGTAAAGTAGAGTAGCGTGCCCTTCGTGTCGAAGTTCAGGGCGCGCGGCGTCTTCTCCACCGGGACGTTGCCCGTCTGCTTCTTCTCCGCGATGTTGAGGATGGCGAGCGCCGTCGCGCCCTGCTGCTGGGCGGCGACGTATGCGGTCTTGCCGTCCGGTGTGATGGCGATATTGTGCGGCTGCGGCACGGCGACCTGTCCCACGACTTTGTTCGTCGCGACATCAATGATGCTCACCTGGTTCGTGCCGAAGCCCGCGACGAGTACTGTCTTACCGTCCGGCGTGATCGCCAGCCCGTGCGGCGCCTGCCCGACCTCGATGCTTCCCGTCACCTTGTCCGTCGCCGTATCAATGATGCTGACGACGGTCGCGCCGTCGCTGCTGACGTAGAGCGTTTTGCTGTCCGGTGTGAGGACCATGCCATGCGGCCCGGTCGGGATCGGGATCGTCGTGCGGACTTTGTTCGTCATCGTGTCGAAGACAGCGACGGTGTTGTCTTTGAAGAGGCCGATATATGCCTTCGGCATCCCCACCACGTTCGCCTGCGTCGTTGGGGCGCTGGCGCTCCCGGCAGCGGTCGTTGCCCCGACGGGCGCGGGAGCACGGGCGGTTCCTGCCGCCACGCTCCCACTGGTCGTTGGCGCGGCGGCGGTCGTCCCGGCGGGTGCGCTGGCCGCACCTGATGTGGTGGCTCCGCCACTGACGCCGGTAGGACCGGGGCTGACGGTGGCGATAGAACCGCTGGTTGAGGGCGCACCCGCCTTGGTCGCGGCGGGCGCGGGTGTGTCGGTCGCTTTGCTGCCACCACATGCGGCAAGCACTGCCAGCCCCGCGCTCATCGCCGCCCCGGCCAGGAACCGCCGACGGGAGAATTGCCCGTTCGCACCGGCAATATCGGGCGCCTGTGGCTTCATTCGCGCTGCGGTGGGTTGCACATGATTAATCATCGTCACGCTCTTCTTTCTCGTCTTCTCGATTCGATCCATCCCGTGCGACCCGGCTGATGCCGCGCTCCTGGCTCCTGGCTCCTGGTTCGATGCGCTGGTATCAATACACCGGGTTTCGCGCTTTGGATTGGCATGGTGTGGAAGATGATCCGCTTCCTCTTTGTCGGGGGAATATGCGCGCGGCAGGCGTGCTAGACGGCATGGAGTATGAGGCCAATGAGCACCCCGGCAATCGTCCCGACCGTGACGATGCCGAGCAATTCGAGGCCGGTGCGTACCGCGCCTTTGTGCGTGTACCGCGCCTTCACCGCACCGAGGAGCATGGCGGTAGCCGCCGCTCCATATGCCCATGCCTGCGGTAGTGGCGCCGGTGTCAGGAATGGCACAATCGGGATGAGCGCGCCGACCATGAACGCGCCACCGACGAGGAGACCCTGGATCCACGGCCGCTCGCGTTTGTCATCCACAACGCCCAATTCGTCGCGCACCATCGCGCGCAACCAGCGCTCCTCGTCCGCTGTGAGATCGCTCACCCCACGCTCCAGCAGCGTGCCACGCAGACCTTCCTCGTAATAGATCGCGCGCAGTTCGGCACGTTCCTCATCCGGCTCCTCGGCGATTTCCTGACGCTCCGTCGCGATGCGGTTCGCCAGCACCTCCTGCGCCGTCCGCGCCGCCAGGTAGCCGCCAAGTCCCATGGAGACGCCACCGGCGAGCAATTCGCTCAATGCCACCGTGACGAACTGGGTGCGGGTCAGGGCGCTGACCGCGATGACGAAGACGAGCGTCGTGACTAATCCATCGTTCAGCCCAAAGACGATGTCGCGCAACCAGTCGCCGCGATGCGGATGCAATTTCTCAATCGGTTCGGTCATCACGGGTTGGGGAACCTCACCCCCGACCCCTCTCCGTCGCGCGGAGGGAGGTACCTCAGGGTGAATGCCGTGGCGTACCACAAACGATGCACCTTCCCCGGATTTGCTCCCCCTCTCCTTTGCTGACAAGCAAAGGAGAGGGGGCTGGGGGGTGAGGTTCCCTATCCGTCGCCGAGGCGGCGGATAGAGGAAGCCGCATCGCCACCGCCGGTTCGCGGCGGCGCAATTGGCACAGTGGGCGCGCTCGACGCGGCAGTGCAACTGACCACCGAGCCGCCCGGCGTCCGATAGATCACGCCGGTCGGATCAATGGCGTCCGCACCTGGGTAGGTGATCTCTTTCCCGCTCGTGCCGTCAATGATCCCCTTCTGCATGAGGACGGCGTAGAACTCGGCGACCGTCGTGAAGAGCGCCGGCGCGAAGGCATGGTCGTTCGCCGGGCGGCTGCCGAGCACGCGGTTCGCCAACAGTCGGTGCTCCGATTCCTCGGTCGCGAACTGGATGTTCGCCTTGAGGAGATCAATGCGCCCCTCGCGCGCGAAGGTCCGCAGCGAGGCGATCACCGCCGCGACCGCCGCGTCCTCCAGCTCCACGAGGTCCATGAAGAGGGTGGTGGGATCCGTCAGGAGCTTGGGGTCGGCCAGGTGAAAGGTCTGCGTCCGCAGCTTCCCACCGGCGGCCAGCAGGAAGTCGAGGTGGAACTGCTCCTGTGCCCGCACACCCGTGAGATTCTTCAGCACCGGGGCGGGGATGGCCGGGCTGTAGGCGCCGTTCTTCGCGCTGTCGAGGACGGTGCCGACGAGCGTCACGCCGAAGGCCTCGTTGGTCGCCAGGATGTCCAGGATGTCTTGGACTTGCTCTGTGTCCGCCGCCGCGACGCCCGCGCCGGTATCCGGCAGGAAGTCGAGTTGGCCCAGCGCCAATCCCGCGCCGAGCGCGCCGACGCCCTTGAAGAGGGTGCGCCGCTGAAGCCGCGCGTGTGTAATCATGTCGAGTTTGTTCACGGTGAAGTCTCCTTGCTACGCTTCGTTATAGTCGGGGGCGTTACGGCGTCAGTTGTTTGACGTTGGTGGTGTCAATGGCGCCCGGCCCGGGATAGGTGATCTGCGGGCCGCTGCCACCGATGAAGCCCAGACTCTGCAAGGCGGCGGCCGCCTCGCCGAGGCTGGTATAGAGCGCCTGCTGGAAGGCGATGTCATTCGGCAGGCCCGCGATCACGCCGCCCTCGACCGCGAAGGCGCGGACCAACACCCGGTGCTCGGATTCGACCGCAGCGATGGCCATGGCGACCTGGGCCAGCTCCGGCTTGCCGAGGATGGCGAACTCCTGCGCCGCCGCGATGTAGGCGGCGATGAAGATCTCTTCGAGCGTGATCAGCGTCTTCAGGAAGGTCGGCACGT
>JBPCPB010000476.1:0-13556 GCA_050999735.1 Thermomicrobiales bacterium
ATCCCGAATCTGCCGTACCTGGATGGTATCACCGTCCAACCAATGGCGGACGACAATGCCCGCGTCACCGCCCTCCGCTCCGGCAGCGTGGATTTCATTGACTACGTCCCCTATACGCAGATGGACATCATCCAGAAGTCGTCCGACCTCGTCTTCAAGTCCGACAAGGTGCTCGGCTTTGGCTGGCTCGCCTTCGTCGTGGACAAGAAGCCGGTGGACGACGTGCGTATCCGGCAGGCGTTCGCCTACGGGATGGATCGGCAAAAGATGGTGGACGTCGCCTTCAGCGGCCACGGAGCGCCGATCACCGGCGGCCTCATCCCGAAGGGGTGGGTCGGGTATTCGCCGGATCTCGAAGGCACCTACAATGTGAACTACGACAAGTCCAAGCAACTGTTGCAGGCGGCCGGTATGCCGACCTTCAATACGGATGTACTCACCACATCGAGTTACTCCGTCATCCAGCGCCCCGCCATCGCCGCGCAGGCGGAACTGAAGAATGCGAATATCAACGTGAACCTCGTGCAGCAGGAGTGGCTGCCCTTCAATGACACGGTGAAGGCGGGGACGTATGCCATCCACGTCTGGGGTTCTGTGCCCGCCTTCAACGACCCGGACTTCCTCTCGCGCTACGTCGGCAGCAGCGGCTTCTTCGCGCAGCAGATCCACTTCAAGGACGACCAGATTGACCAGTGGCTCACACAGGGGCGGCAAACGCTCGATCCGGCGCTGCGCGGTGAGATCTACCACAACGTCGAGAAGCGTGTCCTCGACCTCGTGCCGTGGACATACCTGATCCGGCGCGAGCAGGGCGAGGCGATGCAGAAGTACGTCAAGGGCTACACGCACCTCGCGGCGGGCGGTTTGACGCAGATCACTCTCCGCGAGACGTGGCTGGACAAGTGAGACGAGTCGGCAGTCGGCAGTTAGTCAGCAGTTGGTAGTCAGGAAGGCAACTCGTATCACTGCCGACTGCCGACTGCCGACTGGCTACTGAGGAGCGCAGCGACGAATGGGACGCTACATCGCGCGCCGGATAATTTATCTCGTTGTGCAGGTTTTCTGCGTGGCGACGCTCGTCTTCCTTTTGCTCCGGCTCGTGCCGGGCGATCCGGCGCGCGCGGTGCTCGGCGAGAACGCGACGGTGGAGCAGGTGGCGACGGTGCGCCACCAATTGGGCCTCGACCGCCCGCTGCTCGTGCAGTATGGACGGTGGATGGGGCATGTCGTGCGCGGTGATTTCGGCGCCTCGATCCTCAGCGGGCGGCCGGTGCTGACCGACGTGCGGCAGCGGATTGGCAACACGATCGAACTGATCGTTCTCGCCACGCTCGCCTCGCTCCTCGCCGGCATCCCGCTGGGGATCATTTCCGCGCTCCGGGCGAACCGCGCGGAGGATTACACGCTCAGTAGCGCGGCGATGCTTGGGCTGTCGCTGCCCAGTTTCGTCGTCGGGAGCGTCCTACTGCTGGTTTTTGCGCTCAAACTCCACTGGCTGCCACCGAGCCAGTTCGTCTCATGGCAGGAGAATCCGGGGCAGCATCTCAAACTACTCATCCTGCCAGTAGTGACGCTTGCCGCGTCCACGACGGCGGTTATTCTGCGGATGACGCGCTCGGCGATGCTCGAAGTGATCCGGCAGGACTACATCCGTACGGCGCGCGCGAAGGGAGTGGGGGAGCGGGTCGTCCTCCTGCGGCACGCGCTGCGGAATGCGGTCAATCCGGTAATCAGCGTCACCGGGCTGGAACTGGCATCGCTGCTCGGCGGGACGGTGATCGTCGAGACGATCTACGGCTGGCCGGGCCTCAGTTCGCTGCTGCTCTCCGGCGTCCGCTCGCGGGACTATCCCGTCGTGCAGGGGGTTGTTCTCGTGATCGCCGTGCTGACGATCCTGATTAACCTGCTCGTTGATCTCACATACGGCCTGCTCGACCCGCGCATTCGGTATGAATAGGAGCACGCTTCGCTGATGGCTGCACGAGAAGAGGCTGTCCTACACGACCGTCCGATCAACGCAACGGTGTCGCCCCAGATGCGGGACCGGAACACGACGCTCGCCCGCGCGCTGCGCAACCCGCGCGTCACGGTCTGCGGCGTCTTTCTCATCCTCATTGGCATCGTTGCAATCGCGGCCCCGCTGGTCGCGCCCCATGATCCGACGGCGCAACTCGCCAAGCCGCTCCTCCAGCCGAATCGGGTCTATCTCCTCGGCACGGATGACTTCGGGCGCGATGTCCTGAGCCGGCTGATCTATGCGGGGCGCATCTCGCTCGGCGTCTCGGTCGCTTCCGTCGTCATCGCCACCTTCGTCGGCGTCTGGCTCGGGCTTGTCGCCGGATACTACCGGGGGTGGGTTGAGACGATCACCATGCGCGCGATGGATGTCCTGCTCAGTTTCCCGACGATCATCCTCGCCATCGCCATCGTTTCGGTCCTTGGGCCGAGCATCCGCAATATCATCATCGTCATCGCGGTCGTTTATATCCCGCGCTTCGTCCGCATCGTCTACGGCACAACGCTCTCGGTGCGGGAGGCGGAATACATCCAGGCGGCACGGGTCGTCGGCGCGCGCGATCCGTACATCATTCGCACGGCGGTGCTGCCCAATGTGCTCGCCCCGATTCTCGTCCAAATTTCGCTCAGCCTCGGCTTCGCCATCCTCGTGGAGGCGGGACTTTCCTTTCTTGGGCTTGGCGCGCAGCCGCCGACGCCCTCGTGGGGCAACATGGTCTCCGCCGCACGCGATTTCATGGAGACGAACACGGTCTTGCTGATCGCACCCGCCGCAGCAGTCGGGCTGACGATTATGGCGCTCAACACGCTCGGCGACGGGTTGCGCGATGTCCTCGACCCGCGCCTCCGGAGATAGGACAGGGGGAAGGACCGAGGACCGAGGACTGAGGACTGAGAATCCGGTTTCTGATTACTGACTACTGACTACTGGCTACTCGTTACTCGCTACTCGTTACTCGAAGGGGGATCCTCGCATGGCACAGCGGCGCACAGTGGAACTTGGTCGGATGAGTTGGGCGGAAGTGGCGGAGATCGTGCCGCAAAACCCGGTATTACTGCTGCCAATCGGCACGGTCGAGCAGCATGGGCCACATCTGCCGGTCAACGCGGACAACATGGTTGCGGGATACGTGGCACTCCACGCGGCGGAACAGACCGATGCCTACGTCCTGCCCGGCATTAACTACGGCTGCTCGGCGGTCTTTCGCAAGTTCGCCGGGACGATCCCCGTGCGGCAGGAGACGCTGGCGAACGTGATCCGCGATGTCTGCCAGTCCCTCATCGCGCAGGGATTTCGCCGCTTCGTCTTCGTGGACAACCACGGCGGCAACGAGGCGGTCTGCGAGCAGGTGGCGCGGGAGCTGAAGGCGGCGCACGGGATCGTCATCGGCAGCATCTATCCCTGGAATCTCGGCTACGGCCTGATGCGGGACACGTACGACGACCCGGCGACCGCCTACGGTCACGGCGCCGAACCGGAGACCTCCGCTATGATGGCGATGTTCCCGGAGGATGTCGTGCGCGAGCGGATGGCGGCGGGTGGCTATCAGCCGTTCGCCGGGTGGCAGGTGCAGAATTACAGCAAGATCACCGTACCCGGTCAGTCGGCAAGCGGGACAGTCTATCTCGACAGCGACGAGGTCGCACCGAACGGTGTGACCGGTAGCCAGCGCGAATCTTCCGAACAGCGCGGTCAGATCTGGATCGAGCGGATCGTCGGTTTCGCCGTTGCCTTCATCAGGCACTACGACGAGGTAACGGCAAACGCCGATTGGGCACAGCAAGCAAGCCGACAAACGTAGGACGTAGGTATCTGGATGCGTTTTCCTGGTGGTAGCAGGCTTTCCAGCCTGCCCTTCGACATGGGGCGGCAGGCTGGAAAGCCTGCTACCACCAAATTTCTCTCGCGAACTGCGTGAGTCCTTCAGAGGAGCAAATTTAATGAGTACACAGACGACTCTGCGTATCTCGCGCGATCTCGCCGTTTCCCGGCACGCGATGGTGGCGGCGAAGCATCCATGGGCGGTGCATGCCGCCCTCGATATCCTCGATCGGGGCGGCAATGCCGTGGATGCCGCAGTGACCGCTGCCTTCGCCATCGGCGTCGTCGAGCCGTGGATGAGCGGCATCGGCGGCGGCGGTTTCATGACGATCCAGATGGCGGGCGGCGAGCGGCATGTCATTGACTACTTCAGCCGCGCCCCACAGGCCGCGAAGCCGGACATGTACGAACTGACCGAGGGCGCACGGGCGGATGCCGTCGGCTTCACGGGCATCAAGGATGAGGCGAATGCGTACGGGCCGCTTTCGGTTGCCGTACCGGGGATGGTTGCCGGGATGGCGCTCGCATTGGAGCGGTTCGGCACGAAGGAGATTGGCGAGGTGATTGCCCCCGCGATTGACTTCGCGGAGCAGGGATTCCCCGTGGACTGGTATCGCGGCATGCTCCTCGCCTCGCAGGAGCCGATCATCCGGCGGGACGCGGAGACGGCGCGCATCTTCCTACGGGATGGCATCGCGCCCGCACCGCTCTTCGGCAAGCTGCTTCCACAGATCGCGCAACCCGACCTCGCGACCACCCTGCGGCGCATCGCGGACCGGGGAGCGGATGGCTTCTACCGGGGCGAGACCGCCGAACGGATCGCGGCGCATTTGCACGCACTCGGCGGCATCCTGACCACCGACGACCTCGCGCGCTACGCGCCGACCGTCACCGATCCGCTCGTGCTGCGCTACCGCGATGTCGAACTCGTCCTGCTCCCGTACCAGGCGGGCGGGATCACGATCGGTGAGGCGTTTAACATCCTCGATGGCGTGGACCTCCGCGCCACCGGCTTCAATACTGCGGCATCCCTCCACCAGATCGCCGAGGCGAGCCGCCGTGGCTACGCCGACCGCTTCGCCTACGTTGGCGACCCCGATTTCAACGACGTGGATTGGCAGCGCCTCGCCTCGAAAGAATACGCCGCGCGCCGCCGGGCGGAGATTGACCCGCACCACGCTTCACAACCAAAGCCGGGCGACGGGATTGCGCGGGGGCGCATCGAGCAGCGTGTCGAAGTTCCGGCGGACGGCGGCTGCACAACGCATCTCTCCGTCGTTGATACAGATGGCAACATGGTCTCGCTGACGCAGACATTGACGCTGATCTTCGGCTCGGCGGTGACCGTGCCGGGAACGGGCGTGCTGCTCAACGACAACATGAATCTTTTCGACCCAATTCCCGGTGGCCCGAACGAGATTCGACCGGGGAAGCGCCCCGCATCCAGCATGGCGCATATCATTGCCGTGCGGGAAGGGACGCCGATTCTCGCGGTCGGCGCGCCGGGTGGGCGGCGGATCATGGACACCTGCATGCAGGTGGCGCTCGATACGATTGACTTCGATCTGGACATTGCAGCGGCATGCGGCGCGCCCTTGATTGATTGCGCCGGTCCGGAACTGCTCGTGGACGACCGCGTAGACGCCGCAACACGGACCAGGCTACGGGAGATGGGGCACAACGTCGTGGATGTCGAGGTCTCGTTTTCGCCGCGCGGCTTCGCCAGCCCGACTGGCGTGACCGTTGATCCCGCGACGGGACTGCGCTCCGGCGGCGCGGATCCCTTCGGCATGGGCATCGCGGCCGGTCGCTGAGCATCGTGCAGGATCGCGATGGGGCGCGTCACGGGGATAGAGACGAGTACTCGTGTCTTTACACGAACTGGGACATCACCGCATCCATAAAGAGCTGGATGCCGTCCGCCTTCGGAAAGTCCGCAAAGCGAATCTGCATATGCGACACACCGAGCGCCGCCCACTGCCGTATTTGCTCCGCCACCTGCTCCGGCGTGCCAATCAGCGAACTCTCTGGCGCGGTGTAGAAGGGGCTCGCCTCCGCTATCCGCCGCGCTTCGCCTTCCGTCCGGGCGATGGCGGCGCACTCGCACTGCCATGTCTTTTTGATCGTGTCGAAATCCCGACCGACCGCTTCGCAGTGGGCGTGCAGCACGTCCAACTTATGTGCGTACGTCTCGCGCGTGCCGCCGCCGTTCCACCAATCGGCGTGCTTCGCGACGACGCGGAGGGTCAATTGCTCGCCGCCACCGCCGATCATGATCGGGGGCAGCGGGTCGGGCTTCGGATTCAGGTACGCATTCTGAACGCGGTAGTACTGGCCTTCGTAGGTCACGTTGTCGGCGGTCCAGAGCCGCTTCGCGATCTCGACCGTCTCCTCCAACTGCGCGATGCGCGCGGCGGGGCGCGGAAACTCCCAGTTGTACGCGCGGTATTCGTCTTCCTTCCAGCCCGCGCCGATACCGAAGATTACGTTGCCGGGGATATAGGCGCAGAGGTTCGCGACCATTTTCGCCAGCAGTGCCGGGTTCCGATACGATTGGCACATCACGACCGTCCCCCACGAGAGATTCGGGTAGCGGGACGCGAGGAACGTCAGCGTCGTCCAGCACTCCGTGACCGGCGTCTCAACCGCCTGCCAGCGCGCCCACGGCAGCACATGATCCGTCACCCATGCGGCGGCGAACCGATCATGGACGAGATCGAGCGTCTCCAGCGTTTGCCGGGTCATCGTCGCGTTGTCGCTCCCGTCCGCCGGGAACTCCGGCACCTTCCAGCCAAACTCCACCCGTTCCGCCATCCAAACCCTCCTTGAGAGATACCGATTGAACCGCAAATACTGCCCAAAGGGCACCCGAAAGAACGCAGAGGACGCAAAGAAGCGATTGGAATTACAAGAGACCGTGTACTCGGCACGCATCATACATCGTTGCCGTCTTCGTCACTCGTGGCGAACTCCTTGCGTATCCAGGAACAGGAGCGGGATTCGTCCGGCGCACGGATGCCGCGCATGTCCCTAACGAAACACGAAGGAGCACCCATCATGGCAGAAGAGATCGAAGGCGTGCGAATACCGCTCGACCCCGAAGCGCGCGGCAGCGAGAACCCAGAGGCGCCGGGCGAACCGGATCGCGCGCGGCAGGCGGCCTCGTCGCCCGTCCCCGGCACCGGATACGAGCGAAAGCAGGAGCACAAGCGCGAACACGACGCGGAGGGCAATGTCGAAGACAGCCCGCGCCATCCGAACGAGTCCATTGATCGCGGCAGCAATCCCAGGTAGTAGGGAAGTAGATAGTAGTCAGTAGTCAGAGGGAATCGGCCCATTCTGTCTACTAATTACTGTCTACTATCTACTCGTTCAAACTTCTGGAAGCGGGCGCGGCCGGTAACTTCGGCAATGTAGAGATCGCCGCGCGAATCTACGGCGAGTCCATGCGGAGAGTCGCGGAACTGGCTGGGTGCGTCGCCTTTTTCGCCCCAGCGAGCGAGCAATGTGCCATCGAGATTGAAGATACTGATGCGCTGCGGCACTTCAGTCACGTAGAGTAGATCATCGCGGCCAATGAGGATATTCTGCGGGCGGGCAACGTCCGTCCATTCCTCAAGGAACACGCCGTCCCGGTCGAAGAGTTGGATGCGGGAGTTTTCGCGGTCGGAAACGAAGACGCGGCCGCGCGAGTCCACGCGGACATCATGCGGCAGGTGGAACTGCCCTGAACCCGATCCTTCCGATCCCCATGAGGTAATGAGCGTGCCGTCCGGCGCGAAGCGATGCACGCGGGATTGACCGTAGCCATCCGAGACATAGAGATCGCCCCACGGCGCGAGCGCGCTGTTCGTTGGGTTATTGAATGGCTGATCGGGCGCGCCGACCTGCCCCGGCGTGCCAATCGTCTGGAGAAGCGTGCCATCCGTCGTGCACATCCAGACGGTGTGCGAGCCGCGATCAGTGATGTAGACGCGGTCATCCGGCCCGATCATGATGCCGTGTGGCGTGACGAGGAAATCATCACCCCACATCGCACGGAACGCACCTTCTCGATCGAAGACGAGGATGTGATTGTGCGGCTCCCGATCAATGACATAGACGCGATCCCCGGAATCCACCGCCATATCCGAGACAACACCAAGTTCGTACCCCGCCGGTAAGACCGGCCATCCCGCAACAACGCGATAGTCGTACATGTCGCTCACTCCTTTCGCGTAGTAGTCAGTAGTCAGTAGTCAGAAAGGAAACACGCGTAGCGTCTCCGTCTTCAACTGTCTACTGACTACTATCTACTATCTACTCCGCTCATCCCTTGATCGCTCCGGTCAGGACACCGCGCGTGAAATAGCGTTGCAGGAAGGGATAGACGATCAGAATCGGCGCCGTTGCGACGACGACGACGGCCATCTGAATCGTCTGCGCCGGTGGCGGCGGCTGGTTCGGGTCAATCGTCGCGGCATTCGCCAGCGCGCTCCCCTGCAGGACGTATTGTCGCAATACTAACTGAATCGGCCACTTGTGCGCGTCGTTGAGGTAGAGAGTGGCGCGAAAGAAGTCGTTCCAGTGCGCGACGCCGTAGAAGAGCGCGACGACTGCCAGCACTGGCTTCGAAAGGGGCAGGACAATTCGCAACAAGACCCGGAGATCGCTCGCGCCATCGAGCCGCGCGCTCTCGATTAATTCCGCAGGCAGGCTCATGAAGAACTGGCGCAGGATGACGAGGTTGAAGGCATTGATCGCTCCCGGCAGGATAATCGAACCGTACGTGTTGATGAGGCCGAGATTCCTGACGAGCAGATAATCCGGGATCATGCCCGCGCTGAAGAGGAGCGTGAGGAGGACGAGCGCGAGGATCAGGCGGCTGCCCGGCACGCCGGGGCGACTGAGACCATAGGCCATCGTCACCGTCATGAGCATGTTGATTGCCGTGCCGATCAGCGTCAGGCCGGTACTCACCCAGAGCGCGTGCGTGACGATGCCCCCCGTGAAGATTGCGCGATATGCTTCCAGCGTCGGATGGGCCGGGAAGAAGATCAGGCCACCACCGACGACATCCTTGTAGCCGGAGAAACTGACCGCGATCACGTAGACGAACGGAAAGAGCATCAGAACGGCGAGGACGACCAGCAGCGCCCCCTTCCCGACGCGGGCAACCAGGCTTGGTTTCTCCATCCACGGTGGATATGTGGAGGGTGCGCGCGTCGCCATCAAAACGCTCCCTCTTCGCCGAACGCCGTGGCGATCCGATTCGCCGCGAAGACGAGGAGTGCCGCCACCAACCCCTTCACGAGGCCGACCGCCGCCGCGAAGCCCCACTCCCCGCCCTGAATGCCACGGAAATAGGTGAAGGTATCCAACACCTCGGCAGCCCGCGCGCCGACCGCGTCGCGCTGGAGGAAGATTTGCTCGAACCCGGTGCTGAGAATCGTCGCGAGGCGCAGGATAAGGAGGAGCACAATCACGCCCCGGATACCGGGCAATGTGACGTGCCAGAGCCGCCGCCAGCCGTTCGCGCCGTCCATCGCCGCCGCCTCGTAGAGCGTCACATCAATGCGCGTCAGGGCGGCGAAGATAATGATCGTCCCCCATCCAGTCTCCTTCCAGATCAGTTGCAGGACGACGAGCGGCTTGAAGAACCCTGGGTTCGTCATGATGTTGATTGTCTCGTGCCCACCGTTACGCAGGAACTGATTGATGAAGCCCGCGCCGCCGAAGATTTGCTGCCAGAGGGCGATAATAATCACCCAACTGATAAAGTGCGGCAGATAAAGGACGCTCTGCATCAGCCGCTTGGCAGGCTCACTGAGCATGCTGTTCAGCACGAGGGCGAGGATGATCGGCGCGGGGAAGAAAAGGATGAGTTGCAGGATGCTGATCTCCAGCGTGTTCCTGAGCGCGACGCCGACATCAGGGTCGGTGAACAACTGGTGGAAGTTAGCAAGGCCGGTGAAGGGGCTGTGGAAGCCGAGAAAGGGCGAGTAGTCCTGAAAGGCGATGATATTCCCCAGGAGCGGCAGATAGCGAAAGATGACGAAGTAGACGAAGCCCGGCAGAATAAAGAGGTACATCCACCGCTCGCGCCAGATGCGCGCCGAGAGTGGCATCGCCTTCGCCCCCGCGCGGCGCGGCGCCCCAGTCCGCACTGCGCGTGCGCCATGCATCCCCAGAAACCTCACCCCATCCCCTCTCGTACGGAGTCATCGCCCCAACGCTCCGACACCACACGAACACGGCGGCGATGGCTCCGTGCGAGAGGGGAGCGCAACGTTTTGTCCGGCGCGCCTACGATACGTCGTCGGGCGTCAGTTCGAAGGTCGCCTGCTCGGCAGGGGTCAGCGGCCCATCTTCCGGCGAGGGCTGGTTCGTCGTCTCGTATTTGCGATTGACCATCGCCGCCCCGGCGCGCGCTTCAGCCTCGTCCGTGACATGGCGGGCGCGGACAGGGGTGTCCCGGCCCGCGAGATGGAGGATGCCGCGCCCGCCGACAAGAATATTTTGCGGCCAATCGCGCCCCATCCCGCCGCCGGAGCGGATATAGAGACGCTTCCCATCGCCCCAAATCCAGAGGATCACCCGCGTCGGTTTGCCGGTCGTGCGGCCCCACGTCGTTAATGCAACTTCCCGCTCGCGCGCCGCCGCATCGAGCGTCGCCTGATCCCATCCAGCCATCGTGCCCTCCCGTTTCATCCGTTCACGCAATCATACCAGTAGCATCGAGCGAGAGGAAACAGATTAACGCAGAGGACACATGCTGCCCAAAGGGCGCCCGCGCAGAGAACGCAGAGGGATCCATTATTTTTCTTTCCTCTTTTCTCTGTGCGCTCTGTGTCCTCTGCGTCCTCTGTGCTCAATCCCTGTTTTCTCTTGGCATTGGTGCAGATGGCTGCCAATCTATCGGCACGGGTTCGTCCTGCGTCGTCGTCTTATAGGGGACGAAGCCGCGCGCCAGATAGTTGGCGATCGCGTGCGGTCCGTCGAGCGTGCAGGTATGCAGCCAAACCCGCGCCGCGCCATCATCGAAGGCGCGCTGCACGCCAACGGAGAGCAGGTGCTTCCCGAAACCCCGACCATGCACGGCGGGAACGAGGCCAAAGTACACGATCTCTGTCGCTCCCTCCTCACCGGAGGCGTCCAGATCAATGTACCCAACGGGCGTACCCCGGAAATACAATCCAAGCACCGTCGTCGTCGGCCGCGATAAATAGTCCCGATACTGTGCGTCACTCCATTGCAGACGGTCAATCCAGACGAAATCGCGGCCGACGGCATCATAGAGGAAGCGATAAAAGGCGACGGACGGCTCGCGCGCTTCGAGGACGAGCAGATCCGGGTGCGCGACGAACGCCGGCCGGAACTGCTCCCGTGACGGGATATGTAGGTAGGTCGTCGTCACCGACATCATGCGGGTCGGAAAAAGGGGCATCCGTTCAGCCCTCCATCAGCATCCGCGTCCGTCCTACCACTCCGCTCTACTTCTTGATCTGCCAGTACGCGATGTTCCAGACGGACCAGTCCCACGGCGTCGGGTTCGTGTTGATGAGATCGGTGCGGTGGCCATTGACGGAGGCGCGATCGACGATCGGAATTTCGACGTGGTTGTTCATCAGGTAGTCATTGCACTGAATCTGCAACTGCGCGCGCTTCTCCGGGTCGAGTTCCTTCTTCAACTGATCCACGAGCGCATCATACTTTGGATCGCTGTAGCGGTCGTAGTTCGTGCCGGACCAGTTGTTTGCCTTCTGGGCGATCTGCGCCGTCGTGAAACCCTCGAAGAAGACTTGCGCGTCCGGCAGGAGCGGGCCGAGCGTCCACATTTGCATGTCGCGCTCGAAGCGGGCGGCGGCGTCCGCGTTGGTCGGCGCGCCGAAGAAGACGCCCGAATCCACGTTCTTGATGTCCATGCTAATCCCCGCCTGCTGGAAGGATTGCTTGATCACCTGCTCCGTCTTCTCGCGGATCGGGTTGACGGTGGAGGTGAAGACGATCTTCAGCGGCACGCCGTTCTTGGCGCGGATGCCGTCCGCACCCTTCGTCCACCCGTCGGCGTCGAGAATCTGGTTCGCCTTCGCCACGTCGTAGCCACAGACGGTGTTCTTTGAGTTCGTCTGCGGCGGCACACTCGGGATGATGTTGCAGGTCGGCTTGCCGGCCGCGCCGTAGAGGTTCGTCGTGATGCTGTCGCGATCCACGAGGTACGAGAGCGCCTCGCGCACCTTCGGATCGGTCAGGAAGGGATGCGGCGCTTTGACGGAGGATTTCTCGCCGTCCACGACCGTGTTCGGGTCGGAGAAGTTCAGTTGAATCTTCTCCACGCCGAAGCCGAAGGTAACGTCGAGCGTCTTCCCCGCGTCTGTTACCTGCTTGAGGACATCGGGCGCGACTTGCAGGTTCCACGCCCAGTCAATTTCTCCGGCCTGGACGGCTTTCGCCGCCGTTGCCGCGTCGCCGCCGCCCTTCCAGTCAATCGCGTCGAAGAAGGGCGCGGTCGCCTCGCGGTAGTTATCGTTGATGACGTACTGAACGTTATCGCCGGGCGTGAAGGACTTCACTTTGAATGGCCCAGTGCCAATCGGATTAGTATTGATCGGGCAACTCTTTGGGTCCGTGCAGGCAGCGATTTGCGCCTTTTGCAGCAAGGCGGTGATGCCGGAGAGATACCAGGTCGCGGTCGGCTGCGTGAAGTTAATGACGATCGTCGTCGCATCCGGCGTGTCCACGCTGGCGATGGCGCTGTAATCGGCGACGGTTGATGTGCTGTTCTCCGGCTTGATCGCGTACTGCCACGTCGCCACGAAGTCCGCCGAGGTAACGGGCGTGCCGTCTGACCACTTCAGACCGTCACGCAGTTTCCATGTCACGCGCTTGCCGTCCGCCGCGAGTTGGCCATTGGTGGCGGAGGGGATTTCCGCCGCGAGGATCGGCACATCGGGGACTGCCGCGCTGCCGGAGATGACGGCCAGCGGCTCCTCGACGAAGCGCGCCGCCTCGGAGTTATTGCCGCCCTGCGACAGATGAATATTGAGCAGCGTCGGCGCCTGCCACGAGAGAACTTTGAGCGTCCCGCCGCCGCCCCGCTTCGTCGGCGCGGTGCCACGCGCGGCGACAACCGGCGCGGTTGCAGCCGCCGCTGTCCGGCTCACCGCCGCGCCCGACGCGCTCGGTGAACCCGCCGCTGCCGTGCCAGTGACCGTCGTGCCGCCCGCTGTCGAGGGCGGAGGAGTCGCGGACCTGACAGTCGCACTCCCTGCGATTGTGGACGGGGCGGTCGTCGGCGCAGTTGTCGGTGGGGCTGCCGTCGTCCCGGCGACAGCCGACGTGGCCGCTTTGGTCGGCGCGGGCGTATCCGTCGCTTTCGCACCGCCGCACGCCGCCAGCAGGAGCGACAGTGCAAAGAGCGCAACGACACTCATGCGGAACGATCTTCGGCGATATATGTTATGCCTGTGCATCACACCCCTCCTTCGCATCCCTGCCGCGCGGCCACGTCAGCGCAGGCAGGCACAATCATAGTCACAAATTGTCTTTTCCGCATCTCCGTATTGCAATGTAATGCCGGGGTGTTTCACTCCGCGCGCAACGCTACTCCGCGGAAGCGTCTCAAAGTCGGTCGGTGGGCAGGAAAGGGAAAGGAGCCGTATTCTGGTGTATTGGCTGACCACCGACACACCGAAAGAGGCTCCCGTGGAAATCATGATAACACACCCGCTCATCTTGT
>JBPCPB010000450.1:0-15579 GCA_050999735.1 Thermomicrobiales bacterium
CTGAAAGATCAGGCGCAGGAGAAAGCCGGAGATCTCAGAGACGCGGCGCAAGGCAGGGCGAGTGATCTGCGCGACCAGGCCCAGGAAAAGATGACTGATGTCAAAGGACAGGCGCAAGGCGCCTTCAACGACGCCCGCACCCAGGCGCAAGGAAAATTCGATACCGTTACCGGCCAGGCACAGGATACGCTCGAAAGCGTGAAAGCGAATCTCCAAACCAGGACGGATGCGCTGCGAGGGAGCGTCACGGACAAGACCGATCAATTCGTCGGCACAGTTGGCGAGAAGGGCGACCAAGCCAGGCAAACCGCGAATGAGAAATCCACACAGGCCGGTGAGAAGTTGACCGGGCTGGCAGATTCACTCCGCGACAAGACGCAGACGCTTGAGCCGGATCATCCCGTCGCCAACGTCGCGACCAGGGCGGCCGGCGCCCTCGAACAGACCGGCACGTATCTTCAGCAGAGCACGCCCGATGACTGGGTGGGCGACCTGAAGCAACTGATCTCGCGCAAGCCGGTCGAATCGGTGCTCATCGCTGCTGGCCTCGGCTACATGGCCGCCCGCGCCTTCCGCAAATAATCTTTGGCACAGAGAGCGCAGAGGACACAGAGGACACAGAGAAAGAGCAGGAGGATTCATGTCTTTCTCCTCTGTGCTCTCTGTGTTCTCCGTGTCCTCTGTGCTACGTATTCCTATCAGACCGGGGCGGTGGCAGAGCGGCGGACGGTGGGGCCGAGGGCAGTGACGCGTTCGAAGGTGTAGGCGAGGCGGTGGATGCCCTCGCGCAAGACATCGGGTGCGTTGTCCGCATAGGTAAGGCGGAGGCGATTCGAGGCGACATCAACGCCCGCCGGATAGAATGCCTCGCCCGCGACGGTTGCCACCCCTTCCGCGAGTGCGACGGCGGTTACTTCCTGTGCGGTCAGGCCATCCCGTAGCGTCAGCCAGATATTGAGGCCGCTCTTTGGCGGCAGCCAGTCCGTATAGGGCAGCAAATGTGCGTTCAGGGCATCGAGCATCGCGTCGCGCCGCTCGCGGTAGGTCGCGCGCATCGTGGCGACATCCCGCACGGCGCTTTTGCCGCCACCGAGGGTCCAGTAGTGGATCAGGGCGCGTTGCGGCAACCGCGCGGTGAAGCGATCCGTCACCATCTTCATCGCGGTGAGCCGGGCCATCAGGGGCGATCCCGCGATCACCGCGCCGACGCGCAGATCGGGCGAGACAGTCTTCGCCGCACTCCAGACGTAGACGACGCGGCCATCCGTATCGCCCGCCTTGATCGGCGGCGGCGGCTCGCGGTCATAAACGAAGGGATTGCAGTGGTCGTCTTCAAGGATCAGGATGCCATGCCGCGCCGCGATCTGGAGCATCGCGCGGCGGCGATCTATGGGAAGAACCGTACCCATCGGGTTGTGCGAGGTCGGCACCGTGTAGATGAGGCGAGGCCGCTCCCGCTCGCAGACCGCCGCCAGCGCGGACATATCCATCCCCTGATCGTCGGTTGGCACGGGGACGATTCGCGCGCCCGCCGCCGCGAAGATGTCGAGCGCGGCAGCGAAGGTCGGCACCTCGCACGCCACCCGCTCGCCGGGGCCGACGAGGGAGCGCGCGACGAGATCAATCCCTTGCTGCCCGCCCGTCGTAATCAGCACATCGTCCGCGTTCGCCGTGAAACCCCACCCGGCGCACCGCTCCGCAATGGCGTGGCGCAAGTCCGGGTCGCCGAGCGCGGGGCCGTAGCCGAGCATGTCGCCGTCCAGTTCGTCCACGGCAGTCCGCCATGCCTTCTTGAGATGGACGACGGGCAGCAGATCGGCGGCGGGCTGACCGGAGGCGAGCGAGATCACCCCGGCGCGGTGGGCGGGCGTCATCAGTTGATTCGGGCGGGCGGCGCGTACCGGCAGGGGGAAGGGTGGCAGCGTCAGCGCGGGGGAGGCGGGCAGCATCTCCGGGTCGCCAATCGGCGGTACGACGTACGATGGCAGGTAAGAGGCGTGCGATGTCGTTTCCGCACCAGTGCGATCCCGCACGAACGTCCCGCGTCCGACTTGCCCGGAGACGAGGTTCGCCTCCCTGAGCGCCTCATACGCCTGCGCGACGGTGATCACGCCGACGCCGAGCGTCTTCGCAAAGCCGCGCACGGTCGGCAGCCGCGTGCCGGGCGGCAATTGGCCGCTCGCGATCCCGGCGGTGACACGATCGGCGATCTGCCGGTAGAGCGGCGTGCCGCTCCCCGGTTCCAACGCTCCGAGATCGAGATCGTCCCCACCTGCCATGCTGCCTCCGCCGCCGTCCGTTCGCGCCTCCTCTCAGTATACGGCACGTCGTCATGCCATGCGGATGCTACGCCGCGTGTGTGCGCTTCTTCGTTATAAAGTATGTCCATGTATCTGCAATAGTGACACTGGTCTTTTCGTATTGCGCCCACGCCTTCTCCAGGATCGCGATTCGCGCGGCTTCGGGTAAGCCGGGGAGTCGGGATTCGAGCATGATCGGAGTTCTGAGGAATGCCAGCATTTCCTCGACTGGCTTCTGGTACGTAATCGTTTGATACGACGCAAGGACAAAGCCGCTCTTTTCAATGGCGCTTTTCACCAACGCAAAGTCGAATGGGCGGCGTGGTCGCGACGGCTCAGGCAATATGAACCCATATTCTCGTGTCGCGATGTTCAGCATCAACTGATAGAGCGAAGGTGAGGAGGAAACCGGCGCATCTTCTGCAGTGAATCGAAAGAAGCCGTGCGGGAGATTGAACACGAATCGCCCATTCGCTTTCAGGACAATTCCCAGCGCGGTCAGCGCTTCGCTCATCCGTATCTGCCAGAATGCTGAGTTACAGACGGCAACATCCGCTGTGGCTTCGACTACCTCATTGACCCGTTCCGCTGAAGATTGGACGAACGCTACATTGGCCCTCTGAATTTTCCCCTCGGCAATCGCGAGCATCTCATGCGACATATCAACGCCAATTACGCTGCCTGTCTCGCCAAGCCGTTCCAGAATCGCCTCCGTAACGATGCCGGTACCACACGCCACATCCACGACCGTCATCCTCGGCGTGATCTCCGCAATGGCAACGAGATCGTGAGCCGTAATCTTGTACATCGAATGCGCTTGCGCGTATTCCTCGTAGGCGTGTGCCGTCCGCTCGCTGTGCCATCCGCGCTCAATGCTCTTTGTCATAAAGCGTTACCTTTCGTTGCTCCCTGTGTGGGTGAATCATACTTGGTTTGCCACCAAAACGACAACGATGGCGGCCCTTCTTGACAGCGCGAGGAAGCATGATACGCTATCAATAGATACAATAAGGATTGTATCCAGATACAATGGATGCGAGGTGAAACGTGCAGCGATATTTGGAACGACCATTGACACAGGTGCGGCGGAAGGATCGTGTGCTGGCGGACGAGGAATGGATGGACCGGATGCTGGCAATCAGCGCGCTCGGCCACCTCGCGATCAGCCATGAGGGGCAGCCACTCCTGCACAGCAACTACTTCTGGTTCGATGGCGAGCATCTCTTCTGGCATACCGCGCAGGTCGGCAAACTGCGGGCGATCCTGGAGCAGGGCGCCACACGCGCCTGCTTCACCGTCACGGAGTTTGGCAGGGTGCTGCCCGCCGGGACGCCGTTCGATTTCAGCACGGAGTACGCGAGCGTCATTCTCTACGGCACGGTGCGTGTCGTAGATGACGTCGTGGAGAAGAAGTACGCGCTGGAAGGCGTGATGACGAAGTACGCGCCGCAACTTGTCGCCGGTGTGGATTACGAACCGATGCCGGACAGCGACATCGCGATCACCAGCGTCTACCGCTTCGACATCGAGACGCGTGTCGGCAAGCACAACATCAAGCCGGAGGAGTATCCGGCCTATCCGTACCCGCATGGCTCATTCATTGACGCCGAGCGGGAAGCGGGCCGCGCCACGATGCGCCCGAAGGAACTCGCGTAGCATCCGTACGATACGAGAGGCATGCAGATGTCCGAATGGCGGCGCATTCACATCATCGGGGGTTCGGGTAGCGGCAAGAGCACCCTTGCCCGCGCAATCGCGTCCTCGCGTGCACTCCCTGTCTACGATCTCGATGCAATCGCGTACGAGCAGGGCGCAGGGATTAAACGCTCCCTGGATGCGCGGCTCGCGGACGTGCGGCGGATCGTCGGGCAACCCGGTTGGGTGACCGAAGGGATTTTCCTCTGGTGGACAGACGAACTACTCCGGGCCGCAGATGTGATTCTCTGGCTGGACTTGCCCTGGCGTATCGGCGCGCGGCGCGTCGTGATCCGCCATGCGCGCGCTAGTATCGCGGGGACGAACCGCCATCGTGGCATCATGAAACTGCTGCGCTTCCTGTGGGCGACACAGCAGTATTATGGGGTGAAACCGCCACCGACCGCGCCCGACGATGATCGTGCGACGAGCAGCGCGGCGACGGGTGAGGCACTCGCGGCATACGCCGACAAGGTCATTCGTTGCCGTCGGCCTGCCGACATTCGCGACGTGATGCAGGCGGTTGTCGGCCGATTACAACAGGAAGCAGGAGCACCATGGCACATCCCATAAGCCTGATCGTCACTGCGGTCGGTCTCGGCGTTGCCTACAATGCCGCGCCGGGGGCGGTGAATACCGAAGCGTTGCGGCGTGGGCTGGCGCGTGGCTTCCGGCCCGCGTTGCTCGTGCAACTCGGCGCGCTAATCGGCGACACGACGTGGGCGGCGCTCGCGCTCACCGGCACGGCGTTCCTCGTCCACAACCGCTCGCTGCGCCTCGTCCTCGGCATCGCGGGCGCGTGCTTCCTCCTGCGGCTGGCGTGGAGCGCCTTGCAGGAGGCGTGGGCGGGCGGCCTGCCCCGCGCGCATGGACGCACATCGCGCGGCGACTTCGCGACGGGCGCGGTCTTCTCGCTCGCCAACCCGTTCGCGCTCGCTTTCTGGACGGGGATCGGCGCGGGCCTTGCCGCGACAGACACGACGACCGCGCCAGTGGGCCGATTCGTCCTCCTGTTCGGCGGCTTCGTGCTCGGCGCGCTGCTCTGGTGCCTCTGCATCCCATTCGTGATCGGCTGGGGGCGGCGCTTCGTCCGCCCGGCGGTCTTCCGTTGGATCAATGCCCTCTGTGGCCTCGGCCTCAGCTACTTCGGCCTGACTCTCTTCTGGCACACCGCAACAGACTTTCTTAGCCACGCATCAGCCGCCGCGCCGCCGACTGAAGAGAATTGAGCGCGTTGGGGAAAAAGAAAAGGTCTCTATGAACCACAAGCATGCTCTCACGAATGGACGGCGCGGATGCGGGTAGCAGTACCGGCGCGATTGCCGCGATACTCGCGGGTTGTCGTCGCGGTCGCGCTCTTCTATATCGCGCTCTGGAGCTCCTCTTTTATCGCCACCAAGATCGTCCTTCGCCACAGCCCGCCGCTGACGCTGCTCGCCGCTCGCTTTATCGTGTCCGCATGCGCTATGGCGCTGCTTGCCCGGATGCGCGGCGTACCGCGCCCGCAGGGAGGGGTCGCGTGGCGGCGTCTGGCGCTCTTCGGCCTGTGCAACTCCGCGCTCCCGCTCGCCTTCAACTTCGAGGCGCTCCGCCATCTCTCGGCGGGCACCGGCACGATCATCACTGCCACGAATCCGCTGGTCGTCGCCCTTGTTGCCCCGCGCCTCCTTGGGGAGCGTCTCTCGCCGCTGCGGATCGTCGGGCTTGGCCTCGGCTTTGGTGGCGTCATTTTCGTGATGGCCACGCGCCTCGGCGTCGGCATTGATACCCCGCTCGGTATCCTCCTCTCGTCTCTCAGTACCCTCTCGCTCGTCGCCGCCACCTTCCTGTTTAAGCGAATGCCGCCGACCGAGCATCACCTGGTCATCAATGCCGTGCAGCTCGCTGCCGCCGGAGTGGTGATCGCGCCGCTGGCTCTCCTCTTCGAGCGCCCCGGCGGGGTGCAGGTGGATCCGTCGTTCGTTTGGGCTTTCCTGTACCTTGTCTTCGTGATCAGCGTCGCCGCGTCGCTCCTCTGGTTCTGGTTACTTGCGCGCGGGGAGGCGAGCGTCGTGAGCGCCTACTTCTTCCTGGCCCCGATCTTCGGCATCGGTCTCGCCGCCGTGCTGCTCGGCGAGCCCTTCGGCGCGCGCGATGGGCTGGGACTCGGTGCGGTGGTAGCGGGCATTTTCCTGATCAGCCGTTCCGCGAGAGTGAGATAAATAACCCATCATTGAATGCTGGGAATGCGTTGACTGCGTCTCTTCTGCTCTTATGGTCACAGTCTTGTACAATGCGTGCGTGAGTATCGCGGGGTGATGCGAGAGGAGCAAGGGATGGCGACACAAGCAGCGCCGGTGCGCGCAGCGGTGGCGGTCGGGCGTGTGGAAGGGCTCTTCACCGCCCCGGCGGCGGGCGAGCCAATGGTCGCGCGGGAGCGGGCGCGCGTCGTCGCCGGACGCGGGCTGGAAGGAGATCGCTACTTCGACGGGCGCGGCTACTACTCGAAGGTGCCGCCGCTGACGGGCCGCCGTCTGACGCTGATCGAGGCCGAAGCGCTCGAAGCGATGGCGCGCGAGACGGGCATTGCCCTCGCCCCGAATGAGTGCCGCCGCAACCTCGTCACGCGCGGCATCGGCCTGGATGCGCTGATCGGCAAACGGTTCCGCATCGGGGCAATCGAGTGCTACGGCGAGCGGCTCTGCCCGCCCTGCGGCTACATCGAGGAATTGACCGGCAAACCCGGCCTCAACCGGGCGATGACCGGCCGGGGCGGCATCCGCGCCGAAATCCTTCTCGATGGCGAGATTGCCATTGGCGATGTCGTGGACCTGAGCAGCATCGTCCCATGACAATGCGCTTCATCGGTGAGCCGCCGTTCTGGTCGCTCTTTCCCGCCGCGCGGATCGGCGTCGTCATCGTGCGCGGCGTGGACAATACGCGCCATGCCGACGCATCTGCCACCCACCTGCGCGATGCGATGGCGGAAGCCGCACGGCAAATTGGGGATGCCGACATGGCGACGTATCCCGCCGTCGCTCCGTGGCGGGAGGCGTACCGGGCGTTCGGCGTCAAGCCCGCAAAGCAGCGCTCCTCGATCGAGAACCTGCTCCGCGCGACGGTCGCGGGGACGCTGCGGAGCATCAATCCGCTCGTGGACCTCTACAACACGATCTCGCTCCGGCATCTGCTCCCCTGTGGCGGCGAGGACTTGGGCGCGATCCGCGGCGATATCCGGCTGACGCGCGCGATCGGTGGCGAGGCATTCGTACCACTCGGCAGCGCGGAGTCGCAACCGCCGCAGCCCGGCGAGGTGATCTATCGCGACGACAGCGGTGTCATCTGCCGCGCCTGGAACTGGCGTGAGGCGGAGCGCACAAAACTGACCGCGCAGACGACCGATGCCTTCCTCTGCATCGAAACCCTGCCACCAACCGATGCCGTGGCGTTTGAGGCGGCGTGTGCCGATCTCGCCGCACTCGTCACGGAACATCTCGGCGGCGTGTCATCCATGCATCTCCTGCATAGGCAGCAGCCGGAGATGATTGCGCTCGCCTGAGGTTCGGTGGAGCAGGCTTCGGCCTGCCGGATGCTCGCAGGCTGAAGCCTACGCTACTGGAAGGGGCGATATGGAACAGCCAATCGTCAACATCGTCGGAGAGAAGGTTGCGCTTGGCCCAATGCATCGTGATCTCCTTCCACTCGTCACACGCTGGAGCAACGACCTCGCGGCGCGGCGCAACGTTACCGTTCCGCTTCCGCAGACGCTCGAACAGCGGATCGCCCAGTACGAGCGCGATACGACAGACGAAGGCAGTGCCGACTTCGCCGTCTACGAGCGAGCGATCCTGCCCGGAGGGCACCTGCGGCCTATCGGCACCGTCGGCCTGTTTGACATCAACGACCGCAACGGGCGGGCCGACTTCGGCATTTTTATCGGCGAGGCGGAGGCGCGCGGCAAAGGCTATGGCACCGAGGCGACGCGCCTGATGCTCGATTACGCCTTCATCGCGCTCGGCCTGCGCAATGTGGCGCTGACGGTCGGGGAGTGGAATGTCGCGGGGCAACGGGCCTATGCGAAGGCGGGGTTCCGGGAATACGGTCGGCGGCGGCAATGCTGGATGATGGGTGGACGCTGGTGGGACGAGATCGCGATGGACTGCCTCGCGATGGAATTCGAAAGCCCGGTCCTCGCACAGGTCTTCATACCGGACGTGCCACGCTGATGAGAAATGACCAACCGAACGAACCGCAGAGAGGATAAGCACAGAGGACACAGAGGACACAGAGACCACGGAGAGATCAAATAGAGTTTTCTCCTCTCTGCGTCCTCTGTGTCCTTTGCGTTCTCTGTGCTCGACCCGGTTTCGTCTCTGTGGTTCAATCGGTTTCGATCTGGCAGTCATGTGGCTGCTGTGAATGGGAGAGGTGATGATGCCGACGAATGATCCCGTGATTTGTTCGATTCAGGTAGGCATGCCGACGCCGTATGGCACGGAGGGTGCGGCGGATGAGATGGACCGCGCGTGGGTGACGAGTTTCGCCAAGCAGCCCGTTGTCGGGCCGCGCTGGCTGGGGCGGGAAAATCTCGCGGGAAATCAGCAGGCGGACACAACGAACCATGGCGGGCCGGACAAAGCGGCACTCTGCTACGGCGCCAGCCATTACCCCGACTGGCGGGCTGAGCTGGATCGCCCCGACTTCCCACATGGCGGCTTCGGGGAGAATTTCACCATCGCCGGACTGACCGAGCAGACTGCCTGCATCGGCGATACCTGCGCGATCGGCGAGGCGCGCGTGCAGGTTTCGCAACCGCGCGGGCCGTGCTGGAAGATTTCCCGCCGCTGGCGCATCGAAGATCTGACGGCGCGCGTCCTGGCGGCGGGCCGTACCGGCTGGTATCTCCGTGTCCTCATGGAAGGGAATGTCGCGGCGGGGATGCCCGTCGTCTTGCTCGACCGGCCGTATCCTGAATGGACGATTGCGCGCGTCAACACCGTACTCTACGACCGGAATCATCCCGATACCGCCGCGCTCGCCGCCTGCCCATTTCTCGCGGCGGGCTTGCGTGACCGGCTCGCGAAACGCGACTCTGCGTAGCAGCGCTCCCCCAAAAGAAACGGGAGCGGCATTGCTGTCGCTCCCGAGGGGGCCGTCTATTCGTCGCCAATGCCATTGAGGAGGGAACAGCACGGCGGATAGACGGATAGTGGAAAGGAATAAGCAATTCAACCTTGAGAACATCTTAGGGCGCATCGCTGAGTGTGATCTGAGCATTGCCTGAAATCATGCTGAATGCATCATGGAAGCAACAAAGCATGCGCCACCCTGCGGCGCGTTGGCGGCAGTGAGGTCACCACCATGAGCGCGGAGAATGCGCCGCGCGATTGTCAGGCCGAGGCCGACACCGCCCGTCGTCCGATTGCGGGAGGTTTCGCCACGAAAGAGTGGCGCGAAGAGATGTGGCAGGTCATCTGGCGGGATGCCCGGCCCGCTGTCCGCGACGGTGAAGGTGATCCCGCTCGGTTCCTCCCGCCATGACACGCGGATCGTGCCACCCGCCGGGGTGTAGCGGAGCGCATTATCGAGCAGATTTTCCACGGCGCGCGTTATCAAGTGGCCGTCCGCCTCGATCAAACAGGGGATGGGCGGGCCATCGCAGGAGAGCGTGATTTCCTTCTCCGCCACCTGCGGTTGCACGCCCTCGACCGCCGCGCGAAGCAGGGTGCCGACATCCACGGGTGCGGTTTGGAGGGGCTGATCGAGGTATTCCATCCGGGCGTAAGCGAACAGGTCCGACACCAGCCGGTCGAGCATCGCCGCCTTCTTCCGACAGATGGTGAGATACGTTGCCGCCTTCGCGGGAGTCTCCGCCAGCCCCGCCGCCAAGCCGTCCAGATAGCCGCGCAGCGAGAAGAGTGGCGTGCGTAGGTCGTGGACAATCGCGGCGATGAAGAAACGGCGTTCCTGTTCCACGACTTCCTGCTCTCTCAACGAGGCGCGGAGCGCGTCGCCCATCGTGCGGAATGCCGCGCCGACCTCCGCGACTTCCAGCACATGCGAGGCAGGGAGCGTGAACTCGAGGTCGCCTGCCGCGATCTGGCGGGCCGCCCGGCTCGTCGCGGCGAGAGGTCGCAGAAGCGTGCGCCCGAGGAACCAGGCCATCAGCGCGGCGGTACTAACGAGGGCGATCAGCCCGGCAAATGCCATGTGCAGGCCAGACGGCCCGGCAAGTGCGAGCAGCCACTTGCGGAAGGGGTTGAGCGGGAGCAACTGCGTCGCAAATGGCTCCCCCCGCCCGACGAAGAACTGAGCCGTGCCAACGCGCTGTCCTCCGTCCGTCACCGCGAGCGCGGTGAAGGGTCGGATCAGGTTGCTACTGACGACTATGCCCTTCCCCTGCAATGGCGGTAGTTGATCGGGCAGAGACGGGAGCGGCTGGTTCCCTGTCGACATGTACTGCACGACGCCCGGTATCCCCGTTGGCGATGCGAGCGGATCCGGCGCGCTCCGATAGACTTCCTGACCCGCGCTGTTAACCAGCACGACATCGGTGTTTGCCGTCACGAGTTGCGCGCGAATCTGCTGCTGCCACGCGGGGTCTGACCACCGCGCGACATTGCCCGTCACCGATTCGCGCACGGCCTCGATGCCGAGCGCCCCTTGCGTTGTTTCGCGCACCGAGAGCGCGGCGACCACCGACATCGCGACCACCGGCATGCCGACCACGAGCAGCAGCGCCATCCCCAGCCAGAGGTGGATCGGCAGCGTCTTCGTTTTCATCGTCGTTTCCCCTCGAATCGGTAGCCCACACCCCAGACCGTTTTGATGTATTCCGGGTGGGCAGAGTTCGCCTCGATCTTCTCGCGGATGCGCCCGATATGGACCGTCACCGTATGCCGGTCGCCGAACTCACCCCAGAACCGCTCGAATAACCCATCGCGTGTGAAGACCTGCCGTGGGTGCTCGGCGAGCAGGCGCAGGAGGTCGAACTCGCGCGCCGTGAATGACGCCGGTTGCCCGGCAACGCGCACCTCGCGCGCTCGGACATCAATCGCCAGTCGCCCGAAATCGAGCACGGGCGGCGGCATCTCGCCCCGCTGATACCGCCGCAGGACGGCTTGCACGCGCGCGACAACCTCGCCGGGCGTCGCGGATTTGACGATGTAATCATCGCCACCGAGGCTCAGGCCGCGGATCTTGTCAATATCACCCTCGCGCGCACTGAGGAAAAGAATCGGCACGTCGCGCGTCTCGCGCACCTGGCGGCAGAGATCGAAGCCGGATTGTCCGGGCATCATCACATCGAGGAGCAGACAATCTACCGGGGCGCTCTCTATCGCGGCGAGCGCGGTTGCGCTGTCCGGCGCGGTAATGACGGCAAAGCCCGCCGAAACGAGATAATCGCGCATCAGGTCCGCGATCTCAGTATCGTCGTCCACGACGAGCACGGTGGCCGGTGGCGGTACGGTGGACATGCCGTTCTCTCTCCATCACGCTTTCCCGCCGCACCCCACCTGCTCATTATGCCGGGGCGGTTTCCTGAATGCCAGCGATGGACCAAATTGCAACGCACTGTTGAGGGTTTGTTGAGATTTCCCCCCTCTCCTGTTGAGACATGCCCCCTATCGTGGTGTCAGACAGGTGAACGGCACACGGTGGAAAGGAGCCTTCGGTTACCCAATGTCACGGTATCGCATGATTCAGTCGCTAGAAAAGGAGTCCTCGTGATGAAATGGATGAAAATGTTCCGTATCGTTACCGTTCACGGTCGCCGGTGGGCGCGCCCGTCTGTCTTATTGCTCGTCGTCGCGCTCGCGATCCTCGGCACGTTGAGCCTCGGCGCGGAAAATCTGCCTGCACCGCCCAATCTTCCGCCCATTAATATCAAGACCGTTAATGGTACGGTCACGACGGTCGGCGGCGGGACAATTACCGTGAAGCAGGCGGACGGCACGACCGCGACCGTGAACGTCAATGACAAGACCGGCTATCAGACGACCGTCGCCAGCGCGGTAAGCAACGTCAAAGTGGGCGACATGGTTGCGGTGAAAGGTGACAAGACCGGCGACAACGCCCGGCACGCCCGCGCGCTCACGATCATGGGCGCTCCTACCGCTTTCCGTGTGAGCACCGGCGGCAAGGGCGACAAGGGCCCGGGAATCGCGATATCGGGCGCTCTTCCCGGCGACACGAGCATAGGAATCGCGATATCGGGTACGGCGCAGTCCGGCGGCGACGGGCCGGTGTCGCGGGCCGACGGGCCGATGCCGGTCAATCAGCCGGTCATTCAGCAGTATCGTGTGAACGGGATGCCCGGCGACGGCCCGCCGGACGGAACCCTACCCGTGCTCGGCAAGGTGACGAGTGTGAGCGGCAACACCGTCACGCTCCAGGAACCCGACAACACCACGATCACGGTGACGACCGACGCACAGACCATCGTTCATGCCGATCAGCAGAGCAGCCTCAGCGCGATCAAGGCGGGCGACACGGTGACGATCGGCGCGGCGAAGGCGACCGACGGCACCCTCACCGCCCTCTTCGTCAACGTCGGCGCGCTTAAGGACTGATGGCGAAATCGTCTTTGCCTCCCACTCCCCGGTGCGGGTAGGCAACCCCCTAGCTACCGGCACTTCCCAACCCCCATCCCTGCGGCCTCTCCCAGCCGCGGGGACTCTGTTTTAACGTTTCATGTGGAACGGACGCTCACGGCGTCGGCGTCGCGGGCACGGTATAGACGAGATCCGGCCAACGTTCCTGCATATCGCGCGCATTGTCGCGGGTGATGAGGCGACCGGGAACGGCGTTGACCGAGACATCCGCGCCGTTGATCCGTACAGTTAGATCGGATGCGGGTTGCTTCTTGCGCGCGAGGGCGGCGATATTCCCGATGGCGGCGGCACCGAGGTCCTGCGGGCGGGTGTCCACATCGCCGACCAGCGTGCCGTCGAGTACGGCTTGGGTCGCCTCTTTCGTGCCGCCATGCCCGATAATCGCCATCCCATCCGATAACCCCGCGCGCTTCAGCGCCTCCATCGCCGCGAGGGCGAGCGCGTCATCGCTCGCGATGATCGTCCGCACATCCTGATCGCGTACCGCCGGAATGACCATCGCGGGCAGGTCGAGCATGTTTGCGATGATTATCGTTTGCACCGGCGCGGAGGTTTTCATGAGCGCTTCCTGTGCCCCGGCGATGAAGTCCATGCTGGGCGCGTCGCCGGTGGCGAGAATTACCGCCAGCCCCTTGGAGATAGATTTGTCGGTCACGCCCTTTACCGCTTCCCGGCCGTCCGCGCGATAATCGGTGCGAACGAGTGAATCTACTGCCGTCCCGATTGGCGGCGTCGCCATCACCACGACGGGAATGCCCTTCTCGCGCGCGGCGGCAATCGGCGGGGCGACGAGCGTCGTGTCCACCGGCAGCACGATCAATCCGACGACATCGAGGCGCACGAGATCGGCGATGTCGGCCGTCTGCTTCTCCGCCTTGCCGTCCGCCGAGCGGTAGATGAGCGAGACATCGTTCTTGCGCTGGTTATCCGCCAGCCCCTTCTGGATCAGTGTCGTCTCCGTCGTGGCGACATCCGGGAGGCTGACGCCGATCAGCGGCAGGGTCTTTGGGGCGATCGGGGAGGCCGCCGCGGTCGCGGCGGGCGTGCCACGCGCGCACCCCGCAAGCGTTACCACGAGCGCACAGCATATCCATATGGCTCGAACGAACGACGCGACTGCCTTCATACCCGGAGGGTACATCCGTCCCATACATGCGTCCACCGCAGGGGATCGCTCGCTGCCGTTCAATGCCGCCGTCGGGGTGACGCTGATAGCGCACCTCTCACCGAAGTGCGTCGCGGAATGCCGTTTCATAACGTGCGAGCCAGGCGACCGATACCTGCATCTCCGCGATTCGTTCGATGGTCTTTCGCGCATCGCCGGCCACTAAATCCCGTCCGGCCCACCAAATTGCCCCGATGACATCGCGGAGGAGCATGAGTTGGGGCAGAGCGGCGATCTCCGCCGTCGTCAAGCCGCCGTGCCGGGCGTAGCCGCGAAAGAAGCGGCGAGCCATTGTGAGCGCGGCGGGAGCATCGCGTTCCCAAATGCGCATCACGAAGATGAGACCGCTGGCGACATCGAAGGCGCGGGCGCCCGGCATGGCGAACTCGAAATCGTGTATCGAGACGATCCGCTCGCCATCGGCAAGCGCGTTGCCCGGCCCGAAATCACCGTGAATGACCTGCCGAGGCAGCGTCTGGTATGGCCCGGCGATGAACCCACGCAGTGCACCAAGCGTCTCACGCCACCATCCCAGCGCGGCAATAGCGGTCGCGGTCGTTGGCAGGCCAAGATCGGGCGGGGTCAGATTGAATGGGTCCGGGATGGCGGGATGAATCTGATCGAGTGCGCCAAACGCGGCGAAATCGAGTGCAGCGTCTATCGGGTAGCGCGCGAGCACGCCATGCAGATCACCGAGCGCCGCCCCGAGTGCCTCGATCAGCGCGGGGTTGTTCCGATCGAGCCGGTCGCCGGGAAGGTAGGTGAAGAGCGCCTACCAGCCCGCACCGTCCGGCGTTCGGCGGAGCGTATCACCCGTCCGTGTGGGGATCGCGGAGGGTACCTCGAACGCCAATGGCTGCCGCACCAGCCAGGCGAGCAGGCGATGTTCGTCGCGGATCATCGCCTCTTCGCGATGACCGAGGTACGATTTCCAGATGTACATGCCCGCGCCGGTGCGCACGCCCCGGATACGATTGTTGATCCCACCCGCGTCCGGCAAGAGGAATATCTCCACGGGCGGCGTCAGATCATAGGTGGCGAGCGCATCCTGTATCATCCATTGTCCATATCGCACGTTCTCGTACTTCTTCTCCCGTTCGCTCGCCACGCCCGGAGCGTACATCCATGCGAAATGGATGTCCAGACCATCGCACCTATGCCCGATGTGCCTTTCGTTACCTTCCTTTGCGCCGGACGCGCAGCACGGCGATCTTCGTGGAATGATTGAAGGGCGCCGGGTCCACGAGAGGCGGGCGCACGCGGGTTTCGGGGTATCCCGTGCAGTCCGGCGGCACGGGGATCAATTCCTCGATTGATAGATAGCCATCCGTGCAGAGCGCGTCGAGCGTCTGCATGTATGCCGCGCCGGAGACGAACAGCGCGTTGTTGATCGCGACGAGGTAGCCGCCATCGTTGATCAGCGGGCGCACTTTGTTGATGACGCGGTGGCTCTGCGCGACGAGATCAACGGTGCCCTTGCCCGTCGCGGCGAAGAAGGGCGGGTCCACGAAGACGCAATCGAACCGTTCGCCCACCCGCTTCAGATGGCCGATTCGCGTCCAGAAATCCCCGACCTGAAAATCCGCTTTGACAATTGGGAAGCCATTGAGCGTGTACGAGGTCTTTGCGAGATTCAGGTATTCCCGCTTCAGATCGGTCTGTACGCCGCGCCGCGCGCCACCCGCCATCGCCGCGACGCCGAGGCTCCCCGTATAGGCGAAGGTGTTGAGAACGCTCTTGTCCGCGAGATGCTGTATTGCCCATGCGCGCAGATTGCGCGTGTCCAGGTAGAGGCTCGCATCGCGGTGTGCGAGGAGATCGAGCG
>JBPCPB010000453.1:0-9978 GCA_050999735.1 Thermomicrobiales bacterium
GACGGTCTAAGCTAACGACGCGTACAGACGAGGATTCGCTCTCGCTCACCCGTCCGATCTTCCCCTTGCCTGTGGCGCGCCGACCGGCTTGGCTTGCCCTTGGGCTTCTTCCCCTCAGTTTCAGACCTCGTCGTTACCGGCGACGCACGGAGGGGCGGGGACAGGCGTTGGACACGCGCCTGAGAGCAGCCTTGCGACCGCTCCACTCGCTTGCAGCAACTTCGTGTCACACATCCGTGTCCTTATAAACCGTAGACGATGCGACCGCAGGCCTGCACCGTGGGCGCATGGAAGATATTGTCGTTACCTTGGGGAAACGGATCCGGGCATTGCGGCTGCGGACGGGGCTGTCGCAGGAGAAGTTCGCGGCTCGGGCCGGGTTGGACCGGACGTACTACGCGGGAATCGAGCGGGGCGAGCGCAATCCGTCGGTCAAGCAGCTCGCCAAGATTGCCACGGCGCTCGGCACACCGCTTGCCGCGTTGTTCGCGGAGGAGAGCGGCAGGGGAGGCGAGGGAGGAGACATATCCCTGCAAAGCCATTAGCAACGAAAGAACCCTTGTATTCCAAGCGTCTACAACTGAGGACCACCGAAAGGATTGAGCGGTGCGGTACCGCGCTGCGCCTGCCATCGGCAACGCCCGTCCGATGAATGACCTCCTGCCCGCGAACAACCGCGACGAACTATTTGGGGAGTTCCCCGGTTTGAGAGCTTTTCCGGGTAGTGGGTCGGTTTGAACTATGGAAGCCCGGTACAAGAGCAGAAAACTCTCAAACCAACCCACGATCGAAAAACGCGCAGGCCGACTCCTGCCGCGATTACCGAAGAGTGGAAGACAGTCCAGGAGCGTCTCGTACACGGACCCTTCCCTGACACTGGGCCCTATTCGGTACCGGTAAGTACCTCATCCGGGAAGGCGAAGAGCGCGGGGAGCCCGCCCGTATGGATGAAGACGACCGCACTATCACGGCCGAGTCGTCCCGTCCTGGCATGATCGATCAATCCGGCCATCGCCTTGCCGGTATAGACGGGATCGAGCAGCAGTCCTTCTGTCCGCGCCGCCAGCTTGATCGCCTCTACACCTGCGGCTGATGGGATGCCGTACGCCGTACCGACGTATTCATCGTAGCTTTCGACATCGTCCTCCGTGACGGGGATCTCCCATCCGAGGGCTCGTCCGGCATCGATGACGCCCGCGATCGCGCCGGAAAGGCGGTCGCTACCGCGGCGCTGGCTGATCGCGACCGGGCGGAACTCCTTGCCCAGGAGCTTCCGCCCGAGGATCAGACCGGCGTGCCCCTTGTTGCCGGATGTCATGTAGAGATGTGTGGGGTCGATGCCGGCCGCCGCAGTCTGCTCGACGATCTCCAACGTGCACAGCAGATAGGCGAGTGCCGATCCAAGCGCGAAGGCGCCAGCATGGTTCATCACGTATGGCCGGTGCCCGCGCCCACGCTGTTCCGCCGCCGTTTCGCGCAGCGCCCGATCCATCTCTGCCGGGTCGTCACTCTCCACGAATCGCACCTCCGCCCCGAGGACCCGATCGACGAGAAGATTTCCCTCCCAATGCCATTCGCGATCCTTGTGGAGCACGAGGATCGTCTTCATGCCGAGGATATTGGCCGCGGCCGTGGTCTGACGTGCGGAGTTGGATTGCGCTTCGAGGCCGGCGATCATCACATCGGCATCCTGCGCAACCGCTTCCGCCATCCGGAACTCGAGGTTTCGGGTCTTGTTGCCGCCGAAGGCGAGGCCCGTCAAGTCATCGCGTTTGACGAAGAGTCGTCCGATCCCCAGCTCCTTCGCAAGCCGTGGCAATTCCTGGAGCGGCGTGGGAATGAGCGCGAGCGGGACGCGTGGCACCCGCGCGATACGGTCGCGGATCTCAGCAATGGTTATTGGGCGGACAATTGGCTCGAGCGTGGGACTTTGTGTCATCGGTTCCTCTCCTTATTGCTGTCCGGTGGCGCGCCGCGACCTGAATCCGACTGCGGCGTGCAACGTGCGACGGTGACGTAACCCAACAAGACTCCCTCTGTATGAAATTATCTGCGCCGGCTGGATGCTCAACGCTGGCGCGGGTCCAGCGCATCCCGCAGGCCGTCACCGACGAGATTGAAGCCGAGGATGGTGAGCGTAATTGCCAGCCCGGGGATGATTAATTCGAACGGCGCCGCCGTCGCGTAGGTGCGACCCTGGCTGAGCATCGCCCCCCATTCCGCTGTCGGCGGTTGCACCCCGAGGCCGAGGAAACTCAGGGCCGAGGCGGTGAGCAATGCCGCACCCATGCCCAGTGACACTTGCACGATCAGTGGCCCAAGGGCATTGGGTAGCACATGACGGAAGATGATTCGCCGCTCCGCCATGCCGATGACGCGTGCCGCGACCACAAACTCGTCCTGCTGCAGAGTCAACGTGACAGCGCGTGCCAGCCGCGCGTAGACGGGGAGCGAGGTCAGCGCGATCGCGACGATGATGCTCGAGATTCCCGCTCCGATTACACTGACAAGAATGATCGCGAGGACAATACTCGGCAGCACGAGGAAGACATCGACGATCCGCTGCAATACGAAGTCCACCCGGCCGCCGTAATAGCCGCCGATGAGCCCGAGTGGCACACCGAGGACTGTCGCAACCGCAGTCGCGATCACGCTCAGGAGCAACGAAAAACGCGCGCCGATCGCCAATCGCGTCATGAGATCGCGCCCGAGCTCGTCAGTGCCGAGGAGATGGGCGGCCGAGGGGGAGGCCAGACGCCCTCCCAGCGACGGCAGATTCGGATCGTACGGCGAGAGCGTCGGCCCAAGGATCGCGAACAACGCGAAGAAGACGAGTATGACGAGGCCGATGAGCGCATTGCGGCTCTGACGGAACACGCGCAACGATCGGTGCCGCGACCCGGGGTTTGGGGCGAAGGCCTCGACGCGGGAGAGGGAAAGGGACTCAGCCATAGCGCACCTGCGGATCCAGGAATGCGTAGGCGAGATCGACGGCCAGATTCACGACCAGAAACGTGAGACCGAAGAGGAGACTGACCGCCTGGACCATCGTATAGTCGCGGGAGCGGATGGAATCCATCATCAGGAGACCGATACCGGGCCGGGCGAAGACGCTCTCAATGACGATGGAGCCACCGAGGAGATAGCCGAATTGGAGACCGGCCGCGGTGACGACGGGAATCAGGGCATTGCGTAGCGCATGCCGATAGATGACCCAGTGCTCGCTCAATCCCTTGGCGCGTGCCGTCCGGACATAGTCGTGGCGAAGCACCTCGAGCATACCCGACCGCGTGAGCCGGGCGATGACCGCCATCGGGTACATGGCCAAGGCGATAATCGGCAACACAGCGGAGCGCGGCCCCGCCGCGCTCGAGATGGGAACCCAATGCAGACGCACGGAGAACAAGGCGATCAATAAGAGACCGAGCCAGAAGCTGGGGATCGCCACTCCCCCCACCGCGAGGAGCATGCTCAGGTGATCGACCCACGAGTATTGCTTGATCGCCGCAATGATGCCCGCCCCGATGCCGACGACAAGGGCGAGGAGGACCGCCCCGGTCGCCAACTGCAGTGTCACCGGGAAGCGGGGCAGCAGCTGCTCTCGTACATGGCTTCCGTAGACCGTGGAAGTTCCCAGATCGCCATGCACCAACCCCCAGAGGTAGCGGAGATATTGGACGTAGATTGGCCGATCGAAGCCGAGTTGATGGCGGATGTTGTCGATCACCACCTGCGGGGCGGATGGACCGGCGATCAGTGCCGCAGGGTCGCCGGGGATCAGCCGAAAGACGACGAAAACCAGCGTCACGGCAACCCAGAGCATGGGGAGGAATATTGCCACACGGCGGAGAACATAGGCGGTCATTAATCTCGCTCCCGCGCTCCCTCAAAGAAACGCACGGCACGATGAGCGCCATCGCCCATCGCGTACCACTCCAGGACGGCGCTCTCAGCTCGTCTTGTATGCGCCGCGCAGGGACATGAACACCGTCGGCCATAGGAATGCGCCCTGAACATTCTTGCGCGCGCCAGCTAACAGATCGGGCGCGTACAACCAAATCATCGGCGCATCGTCCCAGATGAGTTTCTGTGCCTTGCCGAGCGCGTCGAAACGCTTTTGCTCATCCACGGTCACGTTTGCCTCGTCTAACAACGAGTCCACCTGATCGTTCTTGTACCACATGAGATTCCAGATGTCGGGCACCTTCAGCCGATCCCGGTTCGAGTGGAAGAGCGCATTCAGGTGATATCCCACGTCGCCATTCGATGGGTTGAATCCGAAGAAGACCGTCTCGTACTTGGCCTGGTCCGGCGGGAGGCGCAGGTACCCGAAGAAGCTGGATGCCTCGACTTTCTGGATGCTGACGTCGCAGCCGATCGCCTTGAGGTTGGCCTGTACGGCCTGGCTGACGAGCACGTCCTGGACGAATTGACCATCGCCGGTGAGGAGCGAGAACTTGAGCGACGCCCCGTTCTTTTGCAGGATACCACCCTGCCCCGGTGTCCAACCCGCCTCAGCGAGCATCTGCTTGGCTTTGTTCGGGTTGTATGGGTAGCTTCCCGCTTTGGCATATCCGGGGAGGGTAGGAGCGACCGGCGAATCGATCGTCGTGGCATATCCCGCAAAGAGATTCTTGACGATCGTGTCCTTGTCCACGGCATAGTTCATCGCTTGGCGGACTTTGACATCCTGGAAGATGGGTAGATTGAGATTAAACTCGATCCAGAAGGGACGCACGCCGGGGGATCGAAGCAAGGTCGTGTTCGCGCCCTTGCTGACCCGCTCCACGTCGGTCGGGGAGATATCGCCGATGATATCCACCTCGCCCGTCTCGAGCAGCGACAAGCGCGTCTGTGCCTCCGGGACGGATCGGAACTCGACGCTGTCGAGCGCCGGCTTACCCCCCCAGAAGCCGTCGAAGCGAGAACATGTCACCGAGCGACCGGGGGTGAAGGTATCCACCTTGTAGGGTCCGGTCCCCACGGGATGGTGCTGGTAGTCGTCGCCGTACTTGGCGATCGCCGCCGGGCTGGCGATCCCGCCGGCCTCCTGCGCCAAATAGTGCAGCGTGGGCGCGTATGGTTTCGCGGTGCTGAACGCGACCGTGGTGTCATCGATCGCTTTGATGTCGGTGTATTGGTTCCACAGGTTCTGGTTCGGCGAATTGCTCTTCGGGTCGGCGACGCGTGTCGCATATGCCTGCACCGCCTGCGCGTTGAACGGCGTGCCGTCCTGAAAAGCGACCCCTTTGCGCAGCTTGAACGTCCATGTGAGTTGATCGTTCGAGAGCTGCCACGACTCCGCCAAGCCGGGCTGGAGAGTGAGTTTCTGGTCGAACTGGACCAGGTTGTTGCAGACGAGGAAACTGAGTTCCGATGCCGCCGGATAGACGAGCATCAATCGCGACGAATCGGCCTGTGTGATGGCGACACTTTGTGCATAGACGATCTTACCGCCCTGGGCTACCGACGGCTTCGCTCCGGATGTCGCGCTGCCCGATCCGGTCCCGGTTGCCGGGCTCGTGTTACCGCTCGCGGCCCCGGTTGTTGCCGCAGGTCCCGGAGTCGCGGTCGGGCTCGCGCTGGAACCGCACGCCGCGAGCACCGCGCTTGCCGCAGCCGTTGCCGTCCCCTGGAGGAGGCGTCGGCGCGTGAAGGCCACGGAACGGAGTCTCTGAAAACGGACCATCGCATCTTCTGCCATCGCAGCCCTCCTTCGATCGTCATCCCATTACATTCCCGATACGGAGCCATTCCGTCTGCGCTACTGGGCGGTATACCCGCCGTCCATGATGAGGGGGGAACCGGTCGTGAAGCTGGACTCGTCGGCGGCAAGGTACAAGACCCCATAGGCGATCTCTTCCGGCGTGGCCAAGCGACCGAGGGGATGCGATCTGCCTCGCTCCGCCTTGAGGGTATCAACATCTCCCGCGGCAGCAAGGATGCGGTGCATGGCGGGTGTATCGACCACCCCCGGGCAGATGGCATTCACGCGGATCGTCGGCGCATAGTCGAGAGCCACCGATCGCGTCAGGGCGAGTACGCCCCCCTTGGAGGCGCAGTAGGCAGCGGAGTTCTTCGTGGCGATGAGCGCCGAGCCCGATGCCGTATTGATGATCGAGCCGCCACCGCCCTCGAGCATCCGCGGGATGGCGAACTTGCAGCCGAGGAATACGCCCTTAAGGTTGATGTTGATCTCGTTGTCCCACTCCTCTTCGGTCAGGTCGAGCACGCTCCCGCGATAGATGATCCCCGCATTGTTGAACAGCACGTCGATGCGCCTGAAGTGATCCATCGCCGTCTGTACCATCCGCTGGATGTCGCTCGCTTTCGTGACGTCGACCGCCACGGCGATGGCTTGGCCACCTTCCCGTTGGATCGTATCGGCGACACCGGTGACGGTCGCCTGATTGATATCGGCCAGCACGAGGTGCGCGCCCTCCCGAGCGAAGAGCATCGCGGTCGCCTGGCCGATACCGGACCCCGCGCCGGTGATGATCGCCGTCTTCCCTTCAAGCCTCATTCTTCCCCCTTCGCATGTCGCGACACCTCTTTGTCGCCTTCCCATTCAATCCAGCGGGCTAACCAGCGTCGACCGTAGTTGCAGCGTGCCGTGCTGCTTCTCATTGAGCGACGGAACCTCGACGACGAAGGCGTAACGATCCGCGCGGAAAATGGCACGGGCGGCTGCAACGGGGCGAGCATTGCTGTCGTAGGAGGCGAATTCGTTGATCAGGACCGGATCCCCCGAATGGACCGTAAGAAATTGGGCTTCGTACGTCGTGGCGGGACCCGCGCTGATTCTCGAACGCGTTTGCACAATTGGCTCGCCGATGATCGCCTGGAGCGATGCGGTCATGGAAAGATCGTTCAATCCGCGCTCGATCAGTGCATCGCCGATGCGCGGGTGGAAGTACCGTGACTCCAACCAGAGCGGGATATCACCGACCCAGCCCAATCGGCGCACATGCGCCACTTCCTCGCTCGCCGGCACTTCGAGCAAAACGCCGATGCGCCCCGGGGCCAGGCACCGTTCGATGGTGAGCACATCGACGCGCGCCGGTGATCCGTGGCGGAGGATCTCGTCCTCGAACGCCAACAATCGCGCGGGATGGCGTTCAATCTTCGTCGCCTCGGCGGCCCGCGGATGCACAAATGTCCCCCGTCCCCGTTGACTTGAGACTAAACCATCCTCCTCCAGCCGACGGAGCGCGGTACGGACGGTGATGCGGCTCACACCGTACAACGTTTGCAATGCACTCTCGGTCGGCAAACGCTCACCCGGGAGGTAGCGACCGGTCTCGATCAATTCCCGCAACTGGAGCTCGATTTGATGATAGAGCGGTATTGGTTGACTCCGCTCAAGGGACGTAGCGGCGGCGATAACGATGACTCTTCCTCCCTTTATCGTCTACTCTCTTGCATTTGTCCTAAAGACATGACTACAATACATGTGCGATACTGGCGTGTCAATGGCTGAGTTCACTGTCATCTCTCGAATACCCGGTTGATCCGAGGAGGTCTGCGTGATCGTCGACTCCCATGCGCACATCTTCCCTTCCCTTGAGACCGCGTGCGGCTTTCCGACCGAGGCGGACCATCGACGCTTTCTGCAACTCTACATCGCGCTTCACAGCGAACCGCCACGGCGTCTCCGCGATCACGCCGCCGTTCCAGAGGCGGCCGATATCCTCCATGACGGCCGGATCGAAGGTCCTGAGGGGTTAAATGAGGCGGCGCACTTCCATGTCGGTCGCTACGGTCGGTTCGAGTGGGAGTGGGAAGGGGAGACGTACTATCGTCCCTTCCTGCCACCCAGCATGCAGGAGATGGTCAGCCCCCCCGAGTTCATCCTTCAGCAGATGGGACGTGCGGGGGTGGACCGGGTCGTGCTGCAAAATGCGCGCCCGTACGGACGCCTCAACGAGTATATCGCCGAAGCCGTCCAGCAGTATCCCGACCGCTTCATCGGACTGGCGGATGTGAATGAGGCCGAAGCACACACTGAGAGCGAGATGGCCGCATTGCGCCGGGCAGTCACTGACCTCGGTCTTCGCGGCGTGTACTACGCTACCCGTGGTCTCGTGCTCAGTCACTACGCGCATAGCTTCGATGCACCACGTTTCGCGCCCTTCTGGGAGGAGGTGCGTCGGTTGCGTATCCCGGTCTTTTGGGAGATCCAAGGAGTACCGATGCCGACGACGCAAGCATTCTTGCGAGAGATCGAACGCCTCAATCACTGGTGCGATCAGTACCCGGACGTGCCGGGCGTGCTGACGCATGGTATTGCTCCAACGTATCTCGAAGGGAATGTCCCCGACCCGATTACCCGACTGTTCCGGCATGAGCAGATGACGATCGAAATTCTCTACCCGATCCATTGGGGCCGCGACCACGCGTATCCCTTTACGGAACTCCGCCCGGTCGTCCAGCGTCTCTATGATCTCGTCGGTCCTGAGCGCCTCACTTGGGGCTCGGATATGCCGAACGTCGAGCGCAATTGCACGTACCGACAGTCGCTGGACTATCTGTATCATGTACTTGCCGGGATCGCCACCCCGCGCCACCTTGATGCGATCTTCGGTGAAAACATCCTTCGACTCGTGGAACCCACACGTACGTCATCGAAAGCGTCCAGCGACCAGCGCAGGGAAATGCGTCCGCCTTCCCGAACGCTTCAGTAACAGGGATCGTTGGACGAACGGGGAAATAAAGTACGCGAAGCCCGCGCCGCCGCGACCGTTTTCCACAAGATGATCGCTGCAACGACCAAAATTCAGAGCACGGGAGCAATGGCGTTAGCGATCACCGGCACTGACCCGGAGAGAGCCGATCCGCTCTCCGATCATGACATTTCCTCGCGCTGTCCGGAAAGAGCCTGTGATCCATCGCTACCGTTGTCAATAAATCCAGCAAGGGGTCCGCGCCTGACGCCCCTCGCCAAAAATGGCTGGCGTTAGGATAGAGCGTATCCCAGATCGATACCATATCGCAGCCAGCACCACCGCTCCCGCTGCCGTCTGGCCCTGAGCGTATTTCAATTGACGTTTCGGCAATCGATCCCTACTAGCGCGGGTGCCGATGCTGAAGATCGTCGCTCGTGGGGCAGGGGAGTCTCTCCAACAGATAGTTGTCGGTTAAGAAACCTTATGCGATTTGCAGTTTCTTCGTGACATAGTGGTTAGTTTGGCTCTTCCCATGCCCCATGCAGCGGTTCCCACCGGGCGCGATCCGAGACCGTCCCGGCAAGAATCGGATCGAGGAACGCTGCGGCGAGCGCGAAACCGATGCGGAGATCGGGATCGAGCCCGACCGCGCGTGCCAGTCGGCGATACGCGGGTCCCCAATCGGCGGGAGGCGGGGGAAGCGCGGCGGGGAGCGGGTGCGTGCCGCGTTGCGCGAAGGTGGCATGCAGCGCTCCGTGTAATCGCCCCGCCTCGAAAGCGATCGCGGACCGGATTAAGACGAGGTCGACCAGGTCCTTCACCCGGCTGCTCCGGCGGTCGCTGGCATAGATCCGCGTGTAGGCGTGCACCTTCTCGGCGACGTGCTGCGCGATCGGCACCGCCGGCACCGCGATCGGTGCGATCGCCGCGAAACGGAGCAGATCCGGCCCCCGCAAGGTCTCGGGTGCCGTCGCGATGGCGTCGGCGAAACCGATATCGACGATCACATCCTCGAACGGGCGCCCATCGAGCGCGGCCGCGACGTGGTAGCGCACCGCCGCGCCCTCGAGCGCCGCATCCAGCCTGCCGGTCCGCTCGATGGCAAAGGTGAAGTAATCGCCGAGGTCGAGTGCCTGCGCCGCGAGGAGGTCGGTGGCCGCCGCCTCTTCGTCGTCGTAGCGCGCGAGGTCCATGTCCTTCGTCGTGCGCGATCGCGCACCGAGCCGCAGATCGAGCGGGAGCGCAACCTTCAGGAGCAAATGGTCGGGGGCGAGAATGAGAGGGAGGGTGAGGAGACGCTCTAGGACGACAA
>JBPCPB010000012.1:0-4609 GCA_050999735.1 Thermomicrobiales bacterium
GAGGATCAGAAGCACACGATGGATGTGCTGTCGCGGCAGATTGACGATCTGATGATGGATCAGCGGCTCGGCGATGTAGCGGCAATCGAGTTCGTCGCATTCACCGGGCCGCCGCCGCGCAACACCCCAAACCCGACCGCGCAAGGGGCAGGCAACCCGCTCGTACTGCGCGCGTACGTTTTCATCCCGCGCGATCTCGACCGGAGCGCGACACATCCACTGATCGTCCAGGTGCATGGCGGCGTCCATGCGAACTTCGGCTCCGGCGCGGCGAATGTCGTGCGCGAGTTGGTGGAGCAGGGCTACACCGTAATTGCGCCCGAATACCGGGGCAGTACGGGCTATGGTCGCGCCTTCTACGAGCAGATTGATTACGGTGGCCTGGAAACCGAGGATTCCTACGCGGCGCGGAACTTCGCTCTCGAAGCCTATCCCTTCCTCGATCCGCAGCGCGTCGGCATCATCGGTTGGAGTCACGGCGGCATGCATACGCTCCTCAATATCTTCGATCACTCGGACGACTACGCGGCGGCGTACGCGGCGGTGCCGGTCAGCGATCTCGTCGCGCGGATGGGCTACAAGAGCCAGGGATACCGTGACTTGATGTCTGCCACATACCACGTCGGCAAGACGGCGGAGGAGGATGTCGCGGAGTACCGCCGCCGTTCCCCGTCGTGGCAGGCGCATCGCTACGCCGGGACGCCCCTCCTGATCCACACGACGACGAACGACGAGGATGTCAATGTGCTGGAAGTCGAACGGCTAATTCAGGCGCTCAAGGCGGAGGGCAAGGGCGCATCGTTCCAGTACAAAATCTACGACAACGCGCCCGGCGGCCACGTCTTCAACCGGCTCGATACGCCGCTGGCACGCGCATCACGGCGCGAAGCGTGGCGCTTCCTCGCGCCCCATCTCAAACCGACACGCCCGGTGTCGGAGTAACTGAACGGTGGTGGTAGACTGAGGAGCATGGGCGATGCGGTTCACATACACGAAGCACGCGGAACGGCGCATGGCCCAACGGAACATTACGGAATCGGATATCACGACGCTGGTACGCAATTGCGCGAAACCCCGACGCGACGCCGAAGGCAACCCGATCTACTATGGAATCGTCTACGGATGGACGGTACAGGTGGTCATTCGTAAGGCTTCGCAACCGCCGCACATACTCACAGTGAAGGTGACGAAATGAAGGAAGAACGCCGGATGCCGTATCTGGAATATGATCCAGACGCCGATGCCGCATATATCACCTTCCGGGATGCGCCGTGGGATCACATGGATATCCTCGATGATTACCGGAACATTGATTACGCACCCGACGGTGGGCTGGTCGGCGTCGAACTTTTGTATGTAAGCAAGGGCGTCAATCTCGATGGCCTGCCGAGGGCGAATGAGATCGCGCGATTGCTTGAAACAGAGCACATCAAGATATTCGCCTGATCCGGACGCGGAGCAATGCATGGCAGATCAAGCGCGCGAAAATACCGACGATGCTTGGAACTGGTCGGAGCGGGCGGCGGCGTGGCGGCGATGGCACCCGATCCTCACCGAATGGTGGCAGGGCGTGACCGCTTTGCTCCTCAGTTGGGCAGAGCCGGCGCCGGGGATGCGGGTACTGGACATCGCGAGTGGCACGGGCGAACCGGCGCTCAGTCTCGCCCCGCGTGTCGGGCCGGGCGGCATCGTGACAGCGACGGACGCGATCCCGGAGATGGTGGAAATCGCGGCGGAGAACGCAGCACAGCAGGGTATCACGAACATCCACTTCCAGCAGGCAGACGCGGGCGCACTCCCTTTCCCGGATGCGTCGTTCGACCGCGTCACCTGCCGCTTCGGGGTGATGTATTTCCCCGATGTGCCGCGAGCACTCGGCGAAGTGCGGCGCGTGCTCCGGCCCGGCGGTCGCGCCGTCTTCGCCGTCTGGGGGCCACTGGAGCAGATTGACTACCTGACCAGCACGCTCTCGGTGCTCCTGCGCTACCATCCGTCCCCACCGCCCGCGCCCGATCCCGAAACGCCGCACCCACTCAAATTCGCGCAAGCGGGCAGGCTCTCCGCCACCTTGCACGCGGCGGGCTTCGAGGACGTTCGCGAGGAGACGCGGATCGTGCCGCTTCCGTGGCCGGGGACGCCTGAGGAGTTCCTCGGCTATATCCGCAGCGATATGGTCACGTTCGACACGCTGCTCCTCCAGATTCCTCCCGCACGGCAAGCGGCGGCGCTGGACGAGGTCTTTACGAGCATTCGTCAGTACGACGATGGCGAGTGTGTCCGGTTCAATGCCGCCATCGTCGTCGCGTCCGCGACCCGAGATTCCTAACCCCCACCTGTCCAGAGTGTGCGCAACCGGTGGAGCAGCCGCCAGCCGCGTCGCCGCCACCGATTCTGGCGCAGCACATCCGCCCATACCTGATCAATCAAGAGCCGTTCGGCGTTCGTCACCCCAATCGTCTGGCGGAAGACTTCATCCGGCATGTCGCATCCCTCCCATGTACCATGCTGCCTGCGTGCTCTCGACACTCGATACGGAACCCTCTTGCACATCTGGCGATAGTCGGTATTCTATGCTGTACGTACAGATCGTACGGTCATTATAGCAGATCGTGGGACGTACGAAGGGAAAAGGCGGGAGTACGGTAGACCGAAGGAAAGGGGAGGCTATATGCGGATCGGGAGAACACGCGCGCTACGGACAGCGCTTTATGGGATCGCGCTGGCTGCGTTACTGATGGCGATTATCCTGCCGACTGTCGCGGCAAAGAGTACCGCGCAATTCCGCGTGCGGTTCCTCAATGCCGTGCCGGATAGTGCGGGGGTTGATATCCTCATTGATGCAATCCAGGTTGCCAATAATGCGCCCTTCAAAACCCTCGGTACCTATATTGCCGCGACCGAGGGCACCTACGAACTGAATGTCTATCCCGCAGGCAAGCGGTCGCAATCCGCCGCCTATGTCTACAAACGCGCCTTCCAGTTCAGTGCGCCGAAGGACCACACAATTGTCGTCCTCGGCAGGCAGGCGGATAACTCCGTTGATGCCTCGATCGAGATTGATCGCAATACCCTCGACGGCAGCAATAGCGCGAGCGTTCGCTTCGGCAATTACCTCCCCGGCACGGGCACGTTGACGCTCTCGACCGGCGGGACGAATACCGTACTCGGTAACGCGCGGTCCGGGCAGACGGACAACTACACGGCGATTGCCGCCGGCACGTACACCCTGGCACTGCACGACGGCAATGGCGGGATTATCACGAAGACCGACGGAGTCACACTCGGCCCGAACACGGCAGTCAGTGTCTTCGCACTCGGCCTCAGCAGCGGCACGCCGGGACCGTCCCTGCTGATTAATACCGATAACGGAACCGCGCCGGTCCAAGCGACCGCGACGCCGACCGCGACGCCAACCACGACGCCGACCACCGTACCCAGCGCATCCGTGCCCGCGCCACCGCCCGTCGCCCCATCACCCACATCGGCGGCGAGCGCGGCGCTCCGGCAGGCATTCCAACCCGTTCCGTCCGTCACGAATACTGACACGAAAGTATTTTATGCCGCGACGGGCCACACGCTGGGCGGCGTCTTCAAGACGTACTGGGAGAGCCATGGCGGCCTGGCGCAGTTCGGCTATCCGATTACCGAGGAATATCAGGAAGTCTCGCTGACCGATGGCAAGACCTACACGACGCAGTATTTCGAGCGCGCCCGCTTCGAGCAGCACCCGGAGAACAAGGGCACGCCGTATGAAGTCTTGCAGGGGCTCCTCGGCCGCGAGATGTTCAAACTGCTCGGCGTCGGGTAAACAGCGCGTTCGTCATCTGAGCGTGGTTTGGCATACACTATCGGTAATGGATGCTGGCTCCCTTTCCCGCGCGGCGCGGAGGGTCGGGTAGAGGAATAGTGTGACGGATGAGTGAAACATCGAAACAAAGCCTCGCGCGGGCACTCGGCTACGTCGGGCTGCTGCTCGCGCTCTTCGCGGCGCTGACGCCGGGGTATTTCTACATTCCCGGCCTCCTCGCCCTCGGCTGCGGCATCGCGGCCTTGCTGCTGCGAGAGGGGTATCTGGGGCTGCTATCTATCGGCTTCGCCCTCTTTGGCCTCCTGATCGGCTTCATCCTCACCCTCGCCGGTTTCCGCCTCGGGAAGTAGACCCACGGAGCGCAGAGGACACAGAGAACACAGAGAGGGAAAGAAAAGATGAAGAAAGGGGATGAGACGATTCGGAATGAATGTGCTTCGGTGTTCCCGTTCCTCCATCTTCCTTGTTTTCCTCCGTGTTCTCTGGTTCTCTGTGTCCTCTGCGCTCGCATTCCTCCCTATAGGCAGACGCACGGATTTTTCGCGAGCAGGGCATTGCTCTTGACAGCACCCGGTATCGTCCTCTACTCTCACGCTACAGAAACCTGCTTCAGTGTGTGACACAACCGGAGAGGCCCGCTCGGTGGGGCGAGCGCGGTTCAGGAAATTGAGGAGGGAACGCGATGGCTCGTGTCGTCTTTGACCACATCACCAAGCGATTCGGCGATGTGTACGCCGTCAATGATCTCAATCTCGAGATCAATGATGAAGAGTTCCTCGTCCTTGTCGGCCCATCCGGCTG
>JBPCPB010000035.1:0-9147 GCA_050999735.1 Thermomicrobiales bacterium
TATACGGAGACCTTGCGCAAGCAGTCGGCGGCCGTTGGGCTGGCGTTTGAGCGGGTCGCGCTCGATCCCGACAGCGATGAAGCGGCGGTCCGCGCGCGGATCGTCGAACTCAATCACCGCCCGCAGATCGCCGGTGTTCTCGTGCAGATGCCGCTGCCTGCCCATTTATCCCCAACAATCGTCGGCGAGACGCTCGATCCGTATAAAGATGTGGACGGCATCACACCCGCGAATGCCGGCAATCTCTCCCTCGGTCTGCCCGGATTGTTTCCCAGCACGCCGCTCGGTGGCGTCGCGCTGCTGACGCACTACGCGATTCCGTTGGCGGGGAAGCATGCCGTGGTCGTTGGCCGCTCGAATGTGGTCGGGCGCCCCCTCGCGCAACTGCTGCTCCGGGCGGATGCGACGGTGACGATTGCCCATTCGCGGACGCGCGACCTCGCGGATGTGACGCGGCGGGCGGATATTCTCGCGGTCGCGGTTGGGCACATCGGGTTTATCACGCCGGAGATGGTAAAGCCCGATGTCGTGGTGGTGGATTTTGGCACGACCTTCACGCCGGATGGCCTCCGGGGGGATGTCGCGCCGGATGTCGCCGCTATCGCGTCCGCATTCACGCCGGTACCGGGGGGAACAGGCCCGGTCACGAACGCCATCCTGCTGCGAAACACGCTCCGCGCCGCGCGGGAGACGATGGCAGTGCGCAGCCATCTCCATTTGCCAGACTGAGGGGTGATTTCAAAACCGCCAAGACGCCAGGAACGCCAATAAGAGAAAGAGAAAAAAAAGATTCGTTATCTGTGCTCTTTCTTCGCGTCCTCTTGGCGTTCCTGGCGTCTTGGCGGTTCATTCCCGGTGGGTTTTGCAACCGGCTCTAAAACCGGTTTCATCGTGAAAGGGAACAGACGATGAGCGCCGTTCCAAGCAACATCGCGATCGCACAGGCCGCGACGCTCCACCCAATCACGGCGATCGCGGCGTCGCTCGGTCTCGGTGACGATGACATCGAACTGTACGGCACGTACAAAGCGAAGATCCATCTCGACGTGCTGGCGCGGATGCACGACCGGCCGCTGGGAAAGTACATCGTCGTCACGGCGATCACGCCGACGCCGCTCGGCGAGGGGAAGACGACAACGACGGTTGGTCTCGGCCAGGCGCTCGCCGCGATCGGCAAACGGGCGATCATCGTCATCCGGCAGCCGTCGCTCGGGCCGGTTTTCGGCATCAAGGGCGGTGCGGCGGGCGGCGGCTACTCGCAAGTCGTGCCGATGGAAGATTTCAATCTCCATCTGACGGGCGACTTCCATGCCGTCACGGCGGCGCATAACCTCGCCGCTGCGTTTCTCGACAACGCGCTCTACCAGGGCAATGCGCTCGATATTGACCCGCTGGCGGTCGCGTGGCGGCGCGTGCTCGATGTGAATGACCGGGCGCTCCGGCAGATAATCGTCGGACTCGGCGGCAAGGAGAACGGTAGCCCGCGCGAGACGGGGTTCGATATTACATCGGCATCCGAGATTATGGCGATCCTCGCCCTGGCAACTGGCCGCGATGATCTGCGCGCGCGTCTCGGTCGGATCGTCATGGCGCAATCGCGCGCGCGGCGCCCCGTCACGGCGGAAGATTTGCAGGTCGCGGGCGCGATGGCGGTATTGTTGAAGGACGCCATCCAACCGAATCTGCTGCAAACGCTCGAAAATACGCCCGCGATTGTGCATGCGGGGCCGTTCGGCAATATCGCGCATGGCTGTAGCAGCATCGTGGCCGACCAGATTGGCCTGCGGCTCGCGGATTACGTGGTCACCGAAGCGGGCTTCGGCGCGGATCTCGGCGCGGAGAAGTTCTTCAACATTAAGTGCCGCGTCAGCGGCCTGGCGCCGAGCGCGGCCGTCCTCGTCGCGACGGTGCGGGCGCTCAAGGCGCATAGCGGGAAGTACCGCGTGATCGCGGGCAAGCCGCTCGATCCTGGGCTGGGCGTGGAAGATTTGCCCGCCCTCCGCGATGGCCTCGCGAACCTCGAAAAGCAGATTGAGAATGTCCGGCTTCACGGTGTTCCGGTCGTCGTCGCGATCAATCACTTCCCGACCGACACCGATGCGGAGATCGCGCTCGTCCACGACGTTGCCTTGAACGCGGGGGCGGCCGAGTGCATCGTGAGCCGTATCTGGGCGGACGGCGGGGCAGGCGGACGCGAGATGGCCGAGGCGGTCGTGCGCGTCGCCGCGCAGGGCAGCGATTTTCACTTTCTCTATCCACTCGACGCGCCGATCAAGGAGAAAATCGCGACGATCGCGACGCGCATCTACGGCGCGGACGGCGTCGCATTCCAACCCGAGGCGGAGCGCAATATCCGCGACATCGAGCGGCAGGGCTTCGGGAATCTGCCAATCTGCATGGCGAAAACCCACCTCTCACTCTCGCATGACCCGGCATTGAAGGCACGACCGGCGGGCTTCACGGTGCCGATTCGCGCGGTTCGGTTGTCGGCGGGCGCGGGGTTCGTCTACCCGCTCGCGGGCGATGTTCGCACGATGCCGGGCCTCGGCACGGACCCCGCCGGCGCGCATGTCGACCTCGACGCGGACGGTCGCATCGTCGGGCTTTTCTAGGTTGGTCACGAGACGATCACAACCGCAGCGGTTCGTGACGCGTATCACACTACAGAACTGGCGATGTCAGCGTGGGAAAACCGCTGGTACGCGTCATGCGGCGCTGGGCAGCAGGCGCCGTTCGGGCGCGGACGCTACCCGCTGGCCATAGTTATGTTATGCTCGTACGTGTACCTACTGTGGCGGGTCGCCGCCACCTGCCGCGCGCCCACTGCGCGATCAAAGGATGGTGTCTCATGCCGCACGACGACCTGTATGGTCGCCCCCATCTGCTTACCCCGAACGATCGGAACCGCAACGACCGGAATCCGCTCGATGACCCGAACAAGCGCGTCCCGCGGATCCCCCGCAAGCCGGAGGATCCGAACAACCCGCAAAAGCCGCGCCTGCGTATTCCCAGTTGGGTCTGGTGGATATTGCTCGCGGGGTTGCTGATCTGGAATATCCTCGCGCTTGCCAATCCCTTCTCGACGGGCAGCACCATCGTCAATTACAGCGCCTTCCTGAATCAGGTGCAAGCGGGCAATGTCAGTGAGGTGACGCTGCAGGATCGCAATGTCACCGGGACATTTAAGACCGCCGTGAAGGTGCAGAACGGTGACGTCATCAGCGGCCCCGGTGTGGTCGCCGCCACGCCGACCGCCGCCCCAACCGCGACGACAGGCGGCAGCGCCACCGCTGCGGCGAAGATGGTGACAAATTTCAAGACGAGCCTGCCGGTTGTCGAGAATCCGACCCTCCTGCCGCTTCTCCAGCAGCAGAATGTCAAGGTGGACGTCAAGGGTACTGATTCGGGTGGGTTTGCGTCTCTCTTGCTCAACCTGCTGATCAGCCTCCTCCCGCTCGCGCTCTTTATCGGTCTCGCGGTCTTCCTTGGGCGGCAGGTAACGCGCGGTCAGCAAGGCATTATGGGCTTCGGCAAGTCGCAGGCGCGCGTGCATGATGCCGAACGGCCGCAGGTCACCTTCAACGATGTTGCCGGTGAGGACGAGGCGAAACTGGAACTGACCGAAGTCGTGGACTTCCTGAAAAACCCCGGCAAATACCACCTGCTCGGCGCGCGGCTGCCGCGTGGCGTGCTGCTCATTGGCCCTCCGGGCACAGGCAAGACGCTCCTGGCGAAGGCCGTCGCCGGCGAATCCGGCGTGCCGTTCTTCAGCGTCTCCGCATCCGAGTTCGTGGAGATGTTCGTTGGCGTCGGCGCGTCGCGCGTGCGCGATCTCTTCAACAAGGCGAAGGCGGCGGCACCGGCAATCGTCTATGTGGATGAGATTGACGCCGTCGGTCGGCAACGGTTCGCTGGTCTCGGCGGTGGCAATGACGAGCGCGAGCAGACTCTGAACCAGTTGCTCGTCGAGATGGACGGCTTCGATCCGAAGCAGGAGGTCGTCGTCCTCGCCTCCACGAACCGACCGGACGTGCTCGATCCCGCACTCTTGCGACCGGGCCGGTTCGACCGGCAAGTGACAGTCGGGTTGCCGGACCGTAAGGGACGTGAGGCGATTCTGAAGATCCATTCCCGCGGGTTGCCGCTCGCTCCCGACGTGAACCTCAATCGCGTCGCGCAGTCCACGCCTGGCTTCGCGGGCGCGGATTTGGCGAACCTCGTCAACGAGGCCGCGCTGCACGCGGCGCGCGCCAACCGCCAGCAGATCTTCGCGCGCGACTTTTCCGAGGCGCTCGACAAAATTATCCTTGGCACGGCGCGCGGGCTGATCCTGACGGAACACGACAAGAAGGTCGTGGCATTCCACGAAGCGGGTCACGCAGTTGCGGCGTATTACTCGCCGAGCACCGACCCGCTGACGAAGGTCTCGATTGTGCCGCGCGGCCGCGCGCTCGGTGTGACGATCCAAAGCCCGGAGGAGGATCGCTTCAACTATCCGAAGGCGTACCTTCTCAGCCGTCTCGTCGTCATGTTCGGTGGCCGTGCGGCGGAGGAGATCGTCATTGACGAGATCACGACCGGCGCGGAAAGCGACCTCAAAGAAGCGACGTCGCTGGCGCGGCGGATGGTCGGCCTCTGGGGCATGAGTGAGGAAGTTGGATCGCTCTATCTCGGCACGGGCGAGCAGGATGTCTTTCTCGGACGCGAACTGACGCGTGACCGTGACTACAGTGAGGACACGATTTCCGCCGCCGACCGCGCGGTGCGCGAGTTATTGGAACGCTCCCATCATCGCGCGACGCAACTGCTCACTGAGCATCGCGTGGCGCTCGATACGCTCGCGCAGCGATTACTCGATGACGAAACGCTCGATCAGGAGCAGGTCTTCCAACTCTTCGAAATGGCGGACGGCGGCATGCCGCGTCATGGCTACTCGCCGGAACCCGGCGAGCGACCCGCGCCCGTTCCTGAGCCTGCATTATCCGGTGGGCTTCGCCCTGACAGCGACGGCGCGACCGCGTCGGAGACGCCGCTGACGACCGATTGAGTGAGGGTATGGCACATCCAGCGGGGAGTCACAGTCATTTCTCCCCACTGGATGTACGTACATTTTCGCCGGAACGGTTGACGCGCGGATGTGTGCGCCGTATGATGAGTGCATCAGGAGTTGAGACGGCGACACGCGGCGGTGATTGACGATGGATGTGTTCTACCCATTCCGCGATGCATCATTGATCTATGCGCCGCAGCACGATGCCAACAAACCACCGCAGGGAGCATGAAGCCCTGCGGTGGTTTGTTTTTGCAGGCGGGGCCATCGCCCCATGATATTCGGGAAGCGGCTTGGGAGCGAGCCGCTTCAAGGCAGGAGGCGGTCGGATGCATTCCAGCATGATCGGAAAAATCGAGAAGGCCCGGCGCTATGCGGATGAGCCGTGGCGCGTCTCGCTCCAGAATCTCTCGGTCGCGTTCAAAGGCGATAATGATGTCCATACCGTGACTGCGGAGAGTGGCGAATGGAAGTGCTCGTGCGATTTCCATGCAAAGAATGGTACTTGCGCACATGTGATGGCCGTGCAGAACCTTGTGGAGCGTACTTTCAGCGGTGCAACCGTGGACCACGCCGCGCACCTGCTCCGCTCGCGATGATCGCCGGGCGACAAACGGATTCATCGAACGGGCGGCTTCGCTGGGAGCCGCCCGTTCGATGAATCCATAGTGCATATGTCATCTCTCGTCGGGACCCGATACAACGTTGCACATCCTTCGGGCGCGGCTGTCCAACGAGACCAGACGGTTACGTCGCTGCGAACTGGTTCAGGGCGCCAATAACACTGGGCAGGAAGGTATCGCCGCCGCCGTGGCCGGCATCGTCGAGGACCTGAAGCCGGCTGGTGGTCCACCGCTGGGACAGTCGCCAAGCGGTCTCCAGCGGGCTGCTGACGTCGTAGCGGCCGTGGATGAGCACACCGGGAATGCCGTTCAGGATTGCCGCGTCACGCAGTAGTTGATCCTCCGCGAGGAAGGCGGCGTGTCGCCAGTAGTGCGTGACCAGCCGCGCGAAGCGGAGGCGGAACTCGGGGTCTTCGTAGCGCGGGTTCGGCTGATGGCCGGGGGCGAGCGAGACGTGCGCATCTTCCCAGGCGCACCACTCCCGCGCCGCGTGTTCGCGGACGGCGGGGTCAGCGTCGAACAACAGCGTGGCGTAGGCATCGACCAACGGCAGATGCCGCAACGTGTTGGGCACGGCGGCCGCGAACCGGTCCCACTCACGCGGGAAGATCCGTCCGACGTCGCGGGTGATCCACTCGACCTCGCGGCGTGAGGTGGTGGTCACGAGCGCCAGCACCAATGCATTGACCCGCTGTGGGTGTGTCTGGGCGTAGGCCAGGCCGAGCGTTGTGCCCCAGGACAGACCAAGGATTGTCCATCTCTCAACCCCGTGGTAGAGGCGCAACGCTTCGATGTCGGCGATGAGGTGAGCGGTGGTGTTGGTATGCAGCTCGGCATCGGGCGCACTGGCGAGCGGGCGGCTGCGGCCTGACCCGCGCTGGTCGAAGAGCACGATACGGTAGGCGTCCGGAGCGAAGAAGCGCCGCTGGCCCGGCGAGAAGCCCGAACCGGGTCCGCCGTGGAGGTAGAGTGCGGGTTTGCCATCGGGGTTACCGCAGCACTCCCAATAGATCTGATGCCCGTCACTCACGTCGAGCATGCCGCTGTCGTACGGATCAGTCGCCGGGAATCTGTCGTCCTGCACCCATCCTCCTTCGCCTTTCGTCCTCGCGCATCCGCCACCGGTGGTTGTCAGTATACGAGGATGATCCTGTGATCTGGTTCGCCATGACGGCTACAAATAGATGCCGGATACGTCATGTCCAGATTTGTATCTGGTAGGCTGAAGCCGTCACCGCCGAGGTGACGCTAGTTGAGGTTGAAGGTTGACTCGGTGGCGTGGACGGTGCGGACGGCGACGCTTCGATCCGGCAGCAATTCGCCTCGATCAAACCGACCTCGTTTGGCTGCGCTCGGCCGCACGCGGACAATCGGCGGCCGGTTCACCAACGATGCCGCGTGCGTGCCACTGACGATCGCGAGATTGATGCAGGCAGCAGTCAGGTACGAAAGCAATCGCTGGCGCACGCGGTATTCCTTTGCAATCAATTAGAGGCGTTCAAAGCGCGCGATTTTCAGCGCGAAAACGACCGCGCCGCCGACCGGCACTTCCATCACATCGGATGGATACCAGGCGTGGATATCGAGCATATCAGGCGGCACAACCTCCATCCGCTCGCGGCAGTGCTCCATAATCATCCGCTTGACGCGGGAGACCTGCCAGTCCTCGACACCGACCAGAAGGGTCGTGCTGCCCATCCGCAGGAAGCCGCCGGTGCTGCCCACACGAGTCAGCCGGAAGTTCGCCTGCGTAAGCGCGTCCGTAATCGCATTCGCATCGTAATCCTGCACGACCGCAACGATCAGGCGGGTCGGTACGGTGCGCGCTGTCTCGGGCGGTGTGTACGTATTCACGGGCGGTACGGTCACGGGCGCTATCCTTCCACACGTCAGTCATCTCGTACCCAGCGTTTATACCACGTTGTCGCCACATGGTACACTCGTCAGCCGGATAGGTGAGGGGGAGCGGGGTGCCGATGGCGCGATCAGCGAAAAACCAGGGACCGCGAGAAATCCTGGCGCTCGTCGTCGCGCGCGCCGATCCGGCACACGTTGAAATCGCGGCCGTGGACATGGCCACGAACGCCTGGATACGCGCGGCGGGCGCGACGGGGGAGCGATTCTTTCCGCCCGACCAACTCATGCTCCCAGACGATACGCATCTCCAAAGTCTCGATACCCTGCGTGTCGCTGCCGTCACACCGGCGCCCCAGATACCGTTCGTCGAAACCGCGATCGTTGATTTCAGCGCGGGCCTCATCCGTACCGGCCACATTGAGGAGCGCGCTCTGAGCCGGACGCTGGCGGCACTCGCCACGCCACATCTCGATACCCTCCTGCCCGCCGGCAAGCGCGTCCTGACCGCGAAGGACTTTCAGCCGGGCGGGCGGCAGCGCTCGATCGCGATGATCCGGCCCGATCAACTGCAACATATCCACTTCTCGTATGCGGATGAGGATGTCCGTGTCGGCGTCTCATTCCGGCATCGTGGCCAGGCATACGGTGGCCCGACCGGGTTGCCGTGCCCGGATATTAAACTCCGTGCCTTCGCGCGCGATGCTTTGCGCAAGGCGGGGACGCTGACAATCACGTTGGACGGTCGGACGTGTTACAACCGCTTCGCTTCGCCCCGCATTTATCTGACGATCGGTCTTGTGGCGGGGGCTGAGGAGACGTTCTGGCCGCAGGTGCTCGGTTTTCATCCGATCCGCGACTACCGTGCGCCAGTGGATTATGACCGCCTGTAGGTCTCCGGCACAAACGTCGTCAGGGAGCCATCGAACGGGAAGATACGCGCGGCGTGTGCGGCAATCAGCGCGCTGAGTTCGGCGCGGGCGCGCTCGACGATCTCCGCTGGATAGCCATACTGACGCTGGTGGGAAAGAAACTCATCCTCATCGTCAACGCGGTAGGTGCCGTCCTGGTAGGCGATCAGGTCGAGGTCGAGATCCACGTACGAGAGGACATCCTCCGCGAGCGTGCACGGCATGGAGACATCGCAGTACCAGAACTTGAATGCGCCCTTGGACTCGTAGACGGCGGCGATATTGTTCCATCGCTCGGTGCTGCACCAGGTGACGGACTGCGTCGGGAGATAGAATCCGCCGCCGCGCAAGTGATCGGTGATCGCGAGGCCGGGCGGATTGTAGAGAATCAACTCGTCACCCGCTGCGCGAAGCAACCGCTTTCGGTACGAGTAATAACGCACGTTCGGATATTTCATCTTTTCGATGCGGATTCGGGGATAATTCATCAAGGGTGACTGCATCGGCATCTCGCTCTCTCATCGGTCGCGTTCCGCATAGCGTACACGAAATCGGCGCGATGGTCGCCCCCACCATAAGGGAAGGACTGAGGGCAAAGGACTGAGGATGAGCGAGATAGGGCGGTAGCATAGTAGATTGACACGGATGATCTACTCTGTATCGGTGGAGCAGGATTTATCCTGCCGTCTTGGGATTGCAGGATAAATCC
>JBPCPB010000069.1:0-20155 GCA_050999735.1 Thermomicrobiales bacterium
GACCGTCCGGCATCTGCTCGGCAATCTGGACAATCATCGCTACCTCTTCTATGGCGACTTGCGCTTCACCGGCTTCAATACGGACAGCACGAGCGGCGAAATCGTGCCGCAGAATCTTCACCTCTGGTCTACATGGCTGGCGATCTTCTATGATTTCTTCGGTACACTCGGTCCGGCGTACGCACCCGCTCTCTTCGGGTTGTTTGGGCTGCTTGGCCTCGTCCTGCTGGCGCGGCGGCTGTTCGGCTGGCCCGTCGCGTTGATCGGTGGCCTGTTCCTCGCACTGAATGGCATCGAGGTCTGGTTCGTCCGGCAGACATACACCGAGGCATACCAGCAGTTTGCGCTAATGGCCGCGCTATTCGGGTTGCTCCTGCTCGAAGAACGGCGCGATCCGTCGGTGATGCGGCTCGGCGCGGTCGTCGCCGCCCTCGCGCTCGGCAACGCGGCGCTAACGCATGAAGAGACCCTCTTTCTCCTGCTGCTCGTCGTGGCGTATGCCGTCGCGCTGATCCTCTTGCGCGCGTGGCGGCGGGCGCACACCTGGTTTTTCGCCCTGCTTGGCGGCATGATCGCGCTCGCCGTCGTGCAGGCGGGCGTTTTCGCGCTCGGCTACACCGAGGGATTGTGGCACCACGTCTACCAGAATATCTGGCATCAGCGCCTCCCGCTCGCCGCCGCCGGTCTGGTCGGGATCATCCTTCTCGTCGTGATTGACCGGCTGCGCGCGCATTGGCTGCCAATCGTGCAGCATCCGCGCACGGGGCGATGGACACGCTATGCGCTCGCGGCGGGGACGGCGCTCTACGCGATCTATGGCTACATCCTCCGGCCGCACATCCTGACCGGGCATGCGGGGACGCTCTCCTCCTACATCGGCGCGCCGACGCCGCCCGGCCACGATGCGAATCTCGTCCGTCTCGGCTGGTATTGGTCGCCGCTCGGTATCCTGCTGATCGCTCTCGGCGCGACGCTCCTGATCGGACGCAACCTGAACCGGCTCACAGGTGGCCTGCTCGCCTTCGCCCTCGTCCACACCGTTGTCTTCGTCAATGAGACCTACACGATGGACAACTACATCTACGCCCTCCGCCACTATATCCCCGTCGTCATGCCAATCTTCGCGTTGTTCGCGGCGTACGCGGTGTGGAATTTACCTAACCCCCTGGCCCCCTTCCCTAAAAGGAAGGGGGAACGAGGAGAGAAAGCCGACGTTGGCTCGCGGATCGCTCGATCGAAGAGGCAGCCGCATTCCGCCGCGTCCCCCCTCCTTTTAGGGAGGGGGTTAGGGGGTAGGTTTCCCCTCTCCCGCACCCTCGGTCTCGCTGCCGCCGCGCTGCTCGTGCTCTTCTTCGTCGCGACGCGGGCCGGGACATGGACGGTGCGGCGCTATAGCGGGGTGGAGGCGCAGATGGGGCAGATCGCGGCGCAGTTCCCCGCGAACAGCCTACTCCTCTTCAGTGGCGACCGTGACCAGCCGCACCTGCTCGCGACACCCTTCCAGTTCATCTACGGGCGCACGTCGTTCGTCATCAGCACGAACAATCCGCGCGGCGATCTGCTCGAAGCGTGGCTGAATCGCGAGAGCGCGACGCATCCCGTCTATATCCTGATGGGCAACGATGGCGGCAAGTTGTTCTTTCCGCACACGCGCCTCGTGCCGGAGACACGCTTCGGCCCGACCTTCACCGTCACACTCCACGACTTTGAATCACTGCAACTCCAGAAGCCGCACAACCCGCAGCCGAACGACCTGCGCTACACCGTCTACCGCTACGAACCAGCCGGTTCCGACCCGCCGCTCGGTACCGCCCCATTGACGATCACGATGGGCCAGGCGGACGAGAAGTATGATGTCGCGGGTTTCTACGGCATCGAGCACGACCGCAACGACCCGACGCCCTATCGCTGGACCGGGCCTGCCGCCCTTCTCCGCGTGCCGTGGACGGCCTCACTCGCCCAGAACGGTGGCACGATTACGCTGCGCCTCGCGGGCGGCATGCGTCCCGCCGCGCTCACCGAACCGGCGCATGTCCGCATCGCGCTCGATCCCGGTCTGAGCGCCCCCGGCCCGACGCTGGCAGAGTTTGACGTGGCGGCAGGCGCGACGGACTATACCGTCACGATCCCGCCCCATGCGCTCCCCGTCTCGGACAATGGGACTGCGCTCCTGCATATCGAGAGCCGCACAACATGGTCGCCGCAAAACTACGCACCACCAAACGCCCCGATCTACGACTCCCGCACCCTCGGCATCCAAGTGCAGTCCGTCACGCTCACCCCGCGCTAGCGGATGCTTTGTGCCGCGAATGCCTGCGGGAAGCGTGCGTGCAGCCGTTCGTCTAACAGTTCGGTGAGGTGCAAGATGCAAGCGGATTATCCGAAAGTGGTTCCGAAGGTCCCGGCATGTTGAAAATACCCTCTTGGCGAGGCGCACGGCACGAAGTAACAGTTGCAGGAACCAAACCGTCATAAGAGGCGCCACTCGACTGCTACAATGCGGTATCGGTACCGTCCAACCGAAGGGGGAGTGATGCAAGCAGGCGATATCATGCAACCCGCACCGCTCACGCCGCTGTGGAAGAACCGCGACTACGTGCTTCTGTGGAGTGGGCAGACTGTCTCCATCATCGGCACGCAGGTCTCGACTATTGCCTTCCCGCTCCTCGTTCTTGCCCTGACCAACTCCCCAATCCAGGCGGGCATCGTCGGGGCGGCACGAACGCTACCCTACCTGCTCTTCACGTTACCTGCCGGGGCATTGGTGGATCGCTGGGACCGGAAGCGCGTGATGATCGCATGCAACGTCGGGAGCGGTATTGCGCTTGCCAGCGTCGCCGTCGCCCTCCTCCTCGGCAGGATCACCATCGCGCAGATCGTGATCGTCTCCTTCCTGGAAGGGGCTGCCTCGGTCTTCTTCGGACTGGCGGAAGCGGGCGCCCTGCCGCAGGTGGTGGCGAAAGAGCAACTCTCTACCGCCGTGGCGCAGGGCCAGATCCAATACTCCGTGGGCGGCATCATCGGCCCGCCGCTCGGTGGGGCGTTGTACTCGGCCGCACCCCTCCTGCCGTTTGCCGTGGATGCTAGCTCCTACGCCGTCGCCGGGTTGTCGCTCGTCGCAGTGCGCTCGCCGTTGCAAGGCGTACGGGACGCGGCGCGGCGGTCAATGCGCGCCGAGATCGGCGAGGGGTTGGTGTGGCTCTGGCGACACCCACTCATCCGCTTCATGGCCTTCCTCACCGGGAGCCTGAACATCAGCACCACCGGCTTCGTCCTGATCGTCGTCGTGCTCGCCAGGGAGCAGAGCGTGTCGTCCGCCCTCATCGGGACGATCTTCGCCGTGAGTGGTGTGGCCGGCATCCTCGGCGCGTTCATCGGCGCATCCATCCAGCGGCGACTCTCGTTCGGGCGGGCAATCGTCGGTGTGACGTGGTACTTCGCGCTCACCTACGCGCTCTACGCCGTCGCCGGGACGCCCGCGCTCCTGATGGTTGTCGTCGGGTTACAGATGCTACTCTCGCCAACCTACGACATCGTGCAATACACCTATCGCATCGCCGTCATCCCCGACGCGCTGCAAGGACGGGTGAACAGCGTCTTCCGGCTCATCTCATGGGGCGTGCGCCCATTAGGTTTCGCGCTGACCGGGGTGCTGTTGGAACGCGCCGGTGGCGTAACCACCGTGCTCATCATCGCGGGTTGGCTGGCGCTGGTTGCCCTCGTGACGACTTTCAATCGCCATGTCCGCGACGCGCCCGCACTCGTTGATGCCCCCGCGTAGTAGACAATGTGCTATACGCAACGCTGTTATTGGCTCCAAGACATCTCGCCTCCACGCATCAGCGAACTGCTTCAAGCATCGCCAGACGTTATGATCGGCGTGCCGCGAATGCCTGCGGGAAGCGCGCGTGCAGCCGTTCGTCCAGTAGTTCGGCGAGGTGGAGGACGCGGACGGCGCGGCCGGAGGCGTCCATGCCGCCGCGCAGGTGCATGATGCAGCCAGGGTTGTCGGTGACGAGCGAGACACTATTCACCAGATCCGTTGCACACCGTATTGGTCAAGCCGGGTATCACGACTGACGAGTGGCATCCCTTCGATCATCGCCTGAGCCGCGATGAGTCGGTCAAATGGGTCTTTATGATCGCTGAGCGGCAGGATTGAGACCGCGAGCGCATGGTTTGGGGCGATGTCCAAAAGCCCGATCCGGGCAGCCCGCAGATCCCGCAAGATCGTTTGAGCGAATGGCTGCGCTCCTGTATTGACGATGAGCGTCCCCTTGCGCACTTTGATCGCCATTTCCCACAAACTGGCGACGCTCAACAACGACTCGTTGCCAGGGTCGGTGATGATGCGAGACGCGGTTGCGCTCAATTGGGAGTCGCCTTGGAGTGCCCATAAGCAGGCGTGCGTGTCGAGCAACACGCGCATCACTCGTACGCTTCGAACTCGGGAAGCGGATCATCGAAGGCGGGCGTCATCGTATACCGGCCTCTGGCAATCCCGATGCGAACGCCTGGCATTGACTCCGTCGCCCTGTCATGATGAGCGATGTACTCTTCGATTTGCCGAGAAAGATCGGCCTTGCCCTCGATCTGCCTGGCAAGATTTCGTCGCGCATCTTCATTGATGCGCGTGCTGTCCGGCTGTGTTCCCCGCTTATACCCGAGGGAAGCGGCAAGTGCGAGATCGAGTACCCACTCCTTTACCGCTGCGGAATCCTTCGGGCCTTTACCGGCAAGCGTCCGTATCTTGGAAAAGACTGCGACCGAGAGGTCGGTCGGCGGCATGGCGTCGAGTATGCGAGATTCCAACGCAACAACGTACTCCGCGTAACGATCAACAAACTCTGTAAATGCATGGTCGTCAGCACTCGCAATGAGCGTCAGGAGTTCAGCATCATCAACATTGAACAATTCCCGATATATTCGCACCATTACACTATGCCCCTCTTGCAGAATGCATCTGATCTCTGCCCACAGAAAGCATACCATGAACCGTGGGGAAATGATGTGCTGCCCGAAAAAGACCCTTGCTATAGTCGCCGTGCCGCGAATGCCCGCGGGAAGCGCGCGTGCAGGCGTTCGTCCAACAGTTCGGCGAGGTGGAGGACACGGACGGCGCGGCCGGAGGCGTCCATGCCGCCGCGCAAGTGCATGATGCAGCCGGGGTTGTCGGTGACGAGCGTGCGCACGCCGGTCTGATCCACATTTTCCAGTTTGCGCGCCAGAATGCCCTCAGAGAGTTCCGGGTAATCCGCCGAGACGGAGCCGCCGAAGCCGCAACAAACCGCGGCTTCCGGCAACTCGACGATTTCCAGCCCCATCACCCGTTCGATCAGGTCGCGCGGCTCTTCCTTGAGGCCCAACACGTTGTGCGACTGGCAGAAGTTATGGTATGTCACGGGTTCGCCGCCGGGCGACGCGAGTGCTCCGTCCGGCACGCGGGCGACGGTCGTCAGAAACGACGTGAAGTCGCGCGTCCGCTCGGCGAGTTTCTCAACGCGGGCCAGCCAGTCGGGTTCGTCAGCGAACAACTGGTGATAGTCGTGGGTGATCGCGACGGCGCACGACGCGCCTGCCGTGACGATCCAGCCGGCCTCTGCCGCTTCCAAGCCCTCAATTGTCGCTTTTGCCATCGTCTTCGCGCGGGGCCAGTCGCCGGAGTCGAAGGCGGGTAGGCCGCAACAGTGCTGGCTCGTCGGCACGACGACGTGTGCGCCGTATGCCTGGAGGACGCGCACCGTCGCCTCCGCCATCTCCGGGAAGAGGCGGTCGGTGAAGCATTGGATAAAGTAGGCCACCCGCGCGCCGGTCACGCCCGTTTCGATGAGCGGGGGCGAGAGCATTGGCGCGTCCGGTACGCCGTCGGTTTCGCCGCCGAAGAGCCGGTCGCGCGCGGGTTCCGCCGCCGGGACGGGCAGGCTGCGCCACCGCTGGAAGCGATCCATCCCCGGCAGATCGGGGAGAAAACCGTCAGAATCGGCGAGCGGCTTGCCGAGCCGGGCGGCGAGGCGGGCGGCCTTGTCGAAGAGCGCCGGGCTGGACCAGAGTTCCAACACCGGCCGCTTGTACCACGGCAGGCCGAACTCCTCGACCGTCCGGTGGCGCACTTCGAGGATTTGCTGTGGCAGCGGGATGCCGACCGGGCAGACGGTCGCGCAGGCATTGCACGAAACGCAGAGCGATTGCGGACCCGCGGCATTCTCCCAGCCGTTATGGAACCCCGTGTTCACTAGCCCGATCGCGCCTGAATAGATGTAGCCAAACGCATGACCGCCGACGACCTGATAGGGCGGGCAGACATCCGCGCACGCACCGCAGCGGATACAGCGGAGCGCATCATCGAAGATCGCATCGGCGCGCATCGCGCTGCGCCCGTTGTCCACAAAGACGTAGTGCATCTCTTTGCCGGGCCGGTCGGGGCCGTTGACAAAGGTCGAGTAGACCGAGATCGCCTGCCCGGTGGCGGAGCGGGCGAGCAGGCGCAGTTGGAGCATCGCGTCCGCCATCGTCGGCAGCAGTTTCTCGTAGCCGACGACGACGACATGCACATCGGGGATCGAGGTGACGAGTTCCGCGTTGCCCTCGTTCGTGATGAGCAGCATCGCGCCCGTCTCGGCGACGAGGGCGTTCGCACCCGAAATGCCAAGCCGCGCGGCGAGGAAATCCTGCCGGAGCGTGCGCCGCGCCGCCGCCACTTGCCCGGAAATATCGTCCGGGTCGAGTGTTTCGCCCGTCGCCGGGGAGAGCAGGCGGGCCGTGTCGTAGCGATCCATGTGGATAGCGGGCGCGATAATGTGCGAGGGCCGGTCCTCGGCCAGTTGCACCAGCCACTCGCCGAGGTCCGTCTCGACAATGCCGATGCCACGCTCCTCCAGATACGGTCCGAGGCCGATCTCCTCCGTCACCATGGATTTCGACTTCGTCAGCCGCGTGATGCCCTTACGCGCGCAGAGATCGGCGATGTACTGGCGCGCATCCTCGGCGCTGGCGCTCTCGTAGACCGTCGCGCCATTCCGTTCGGCCATCGCCTTGAATTGCGCGAAGTACGTCTCCTGGTCGGCGATCACCGCATCCTTGACCGCCGCGAGCCGGTCGCGCAGTTCCTCGAAAGTATGGCCGGATTGCTCCAGGGCGACACCGGCAGCCGCTTCTTCCCTGCCGGTGCTCTCGAATGTCCCGGTCGGTGACGGCCCTTCGCCGTAGGTCTCGCCCGCCTCCTCACTATCGGCATAGTCGGCGAAACTCGTGTCGCGCCCGTTGCGCCAGTTGCGCTGGAAGCGGAGCAGCCCGGCGCGCATCCGGTCGTTCGCGAGCGCCGTACGATACCGCTCCGCGAACGGTGCGGGCGCATGATGGTCGGCAACGCCGCCGCGCGGTTTGTGACGTTCGTCCGGCGGTTTCAGCGACTGTTTGGCCCGCGCGACACCGAGCGTCGCCGCGAGGCCCGCGCCGAGCGCCAGCCAGCCGATGCGCCGCCACGGACCCTGGCCTTCATTCATCCGCATGCGTCGTCTCCCCGTTTCCGCCATGCGCCGCCCCGGTATCGAGGAGGACGATGCGCAGTTCCGCCGGGCCATGCGCGCCGACGCTGAGACTCATCTCGATGTCCGCCGTCCGGCTCGGGCCGGTGATAAAGGAGGCGTAATGCCCCGCTAGGCTACCGTCCGCGCCCATGAAGCGGTCACGCAGCCATGCCCCGGCCTCATCGAGTCCGGGGACGAGATGCGCGACATCGAGCACAACGATATGCCGGTAGGCGAGCATCCGCACGAGGCGATCAGCGAGTGAGTCCGCAATCACGTACGATCCCGTCTCCGCTACCCCGAGCGACGCGGCGGAGAGGCCAATTGCCAGCGGGCCGAAGGTTGCCGCCGGATTGGTGACATCAATCGGCGTGATCGGGATGTCGCGCCCTTCCAGATGCTGCCGCAGCACTGGATATGTTTGTTCGAGCGTGGGAGCGAGCACGACGCGCCGCAGATCGGGCGCGACAGCCGCCGCAAGGTCGGCAGCGAGCGCCGCGACATCCTCCAACGCAGTGACGCGCGCCACCGTCACACCGAGTTTGCTCACGCGCGCGCTGAAGCGGCGCTGGAGGATGTCGCGCGTCAGGGTGGACGGTATGGCAACCGGAGGATTCGCAGTCATGAGATTCATCCCCTTGCCGTCGCGTAATCGGTAAAGCGCGCAGGCGTCCATCACATCGCAAGGTCGGTTCCGTGCCAGCCGCTACTCTACAATGTTTCCCCGTCGGTCGCTACCGATTAAGGCGATGTACCAGGGGCAATCACTTCTCACTATCGAGCGATTTTCACCAATGTTTCTCAGGACTATGGTTCCCTGTACCGTCACTCTCTCTTCACCCGCCAGCGCGGCGCCGGATAGCAAAGAATCTGATATGACGCGAACGGGCCGCGGGATATGTTCCACGGCCCGTTCGCATACACTCGTCAGGGAAATGTACACTTTTTCACGATAGTCCTGTCATTGATGCCTCAATGGGATCATCGCCCCTACGAATGCATCATGTCGCCGTTATTGTGAAATGGTGTTAGCCAAAGAGCAGGCAGACCGGTGACGGAGTATGGGCGATTGCTCCTGTTGCAGTCAGCGCGCCGGTAGATTGGTCAATCCGGAATGTGACAACGTTGTCGGAATCCTGATTCGCGGCAAGCAGGAAAACGCCCGCCGGATCGAGGGTAATACTGCGCGGATTTTTTCCCTGGGTCGGCTCATGGCCGCGCGCGGTCAGTCTTCCGCTCGCGTCGTCAATGGCGAAGATCGCGACGCCGTTGTACTCACGAACGGAGCCATAGAGGAACCGCCCGGACGGATGGACGACGATTTCGGCGCCACTGCTCGTGCCTGTGAAGTCGGCGGGCCGGAGGGAGATCGTCTGGAGATGCCCGAGCGTGCCGCGCGTCGCATCCCAGGCGAAGGCGTCAATCGTCGAATCGAGTTCGTTGATAACATAAGCGTAACGGTTCGTCGGGTGGAAGACGATATGGCGCGGCCCGGCCCCCGGTGCAGCCTGCCCGCACGACTGCTCGGTCACGCCGTCGTCGGTGACGATGTCGTGCGCGTGCAATTGCCCCGTTGCGGTATCGAGGCGATAGACGAGTGTCTTGTCAATGCCGAGATTGACGAGCAGAGCGAAGCGGCCGGAGGGATCGAACGTGATCATATGCGCGTGTGGCCCCGCCTGCCGCGCCGTGTTCGGCCCCGATCCCGTCGTCTGCACGAGATCGCTCATCGCATCGAGGGCGTCGCCCTCGCCGATCGGATAGACGGCGACGTTGCCACTGCCGTAGTTCGCCACGAGGAGATACCGACCGCTTGGATCCACTGTCAGATGAGCGGGGAGCGTCCCATGCGTCGGCTGCTGATTGAGCGGCGTTAGGTCCCCCGCATTGGCAGCGAGCGCGAAGGCGCTCGCGCCGCCGCCCGGCTGCCCATCGTGCGTCTCCGTCTCGTTGACGGCGTAGAGAGAGCGTCGCGTGGCGTTATCGAAGGCGAGAAACGAGGGGTTGACCACGCCAGCAACCGTTCGCACATGCGTCAGCGCGCCGGATGACGGGGCCATCCGATAGACGGAGATGCCCACCGCTTTGCCATGCATCGCGGGTTCAGTGTAGGCGCCGATGTAGACGAAAGACGCGCGTGCAGAAGTCATGGATCTGTTCTCCGTTGTCGTCACGAGTATTGCGATCCCTATGCAACGGCGATGCGCCATCCGATAGGGATTTTTGCGCGCGTGCCGCTGCATGTCAAACAGAGTGTCTGACATCCGTGCATAACTCAGGTTCCCCGGCGGTACGGGCGCCCTCCGGGCAGATTTCCAGCCTGCCTCTCAGGGCGGGACGGCAGGCTTTCCAGCCTGCTACCACCATCTTTCTCAGCTATTCGTCTCAGTTATGCACGGATGTCAGGAGCGTGCCACGAGCGCACTCACTATCCGCTGTCGGCTGCCTGCTGCCCGTTGGCACATTTGTTGCGGTTTCCCTTCTCGCCACTTGCGCTTGAGCGGCTGAATGATGAAGGGAAATACCCATGCCACACCAACACGGCGACGTACCCGGCCCGACGACCAAAGAAGGCGACCGCCCCGCGAATAGCGCGCAACCCGGCGAGCAGGCCGCCGAATCGCAGGCATCCCCACCCGCGCCGCTCGGCTACGGCGAAGAAGCAAGCGAAAATCTCGGCACAACGAAGGGCGCGCCGACCACTGAGCCTGAGAAATTTTACAACCCGAGCGAAGGCGAATCCGCTACACGAACAAATATGCCGTCTCGCGGCGGCGGCTATCTCTCCATTCCGGGTGAGAACTCCTGATCGCCGCGCCCGGCACATGAGCGATGCAGACAGGCCCCTCCCAGCCATGGGTAGGGGCCACTCCATGAAAGGATGGTTTTGTAATGGACGAGACACGCGAGCGCGACAGAATCCCCGGCGACGCGTATGCGGATAATCGCACGCTGCCCGATGCAATTGACCCCGCAACCGGCGAGTCGGCGGATGACGCGCTCGAAGCGACACGAACGCAAACCGAATATCTGATGCCCGCCGAGGACGCGACGCCGGAGCCGGTCAACTGGTCCACGAACCCGACCCAGGACAGCACACAGGAAGCGGAATGGGAAGAACCGTTCGACGCGCCGAACAACAATGCGACCGGCGGCGACGATGAAGACATGCTTGCCGCCGAGGGTTCGATTGATTCGGGTGTGGATCGCGTCGTGGACGAATCGTATTTCGAGAACGAGGAAGATGATTTGAACGACGCCGAGGAAGCGCCGCTCCGCCGCGCCGCATTGCCGGACGATCCGCACCCCGGCTCGGACGCGCCGGATGTGGCTGACGCGGATATACTGCCCACGGACGAAGAAACGACGCGCGGCGCATCCTCGCGCCGCTGACGACAGTAAAGGACGCCACATGCCACTCGCCGCTCGGGACGATCAATTCACGCTGCGCGGGAGGTTCGCCGAGCGGTTAACCCTCGCCGGATCACGCCGTTCCGTCTACGCCTTCCTCATGGACGCGACGACGCTGCTGCCAGCGGTGCCGGGCGTGGCACGGATCGTCGCGCACGCGGGCGGCGCATACCGGCTCGTCTTCGCGCCGGTCGGGGCGGCGGGCTTGCAGTTCACGCTCGAACTCGAACTGGCGGTGACGGGCGACGGCACGCGCACGGTGACACTCCACTCCGTCCCGACGGACATCCCCCCGCTCGAACCGAAAGGCGCGCTCGGCGACTTCACCGCCACGCTTGTGCTGACGGAACGCGGCGCGGAAACCGCGATAGACGGCGCCGCCTCGCTCACCGTCGTGGACACGATCCCGCCGATCCTGCGCCGCATGCCCCGGATGCTCCTCGAACGCACGACCTCCCTCGCCGTCGGCAAGCAGATGGAGACGATTGGCCGCGACCTGATGCGCAACATCGCCACCGCCTATCCCAACTGGCATGCCGCTCACATGGGTGAGTAGACAATGACCGTGAGTCCGTTCACATCACATCTTCTCATTTCGGCTTCGGTGCCGATGACAGCGCCCTTTTTGCCCGATAGCATAGGCGACACATCGTGGTAGACATCGAGAACGGTGATGCCTCGGAGCGAGAACCGCCGCATGGAGGAGGGCAAATGGATCAACCGATTGCGATCAACCCCACCGATGTCTCCCGCCGTGGTGACTTGAATGTCAGCCAAACTCCTTTCGGCACGGTATTCAGCGACCATATGCTCATCGCGCGATGGCGAGACGGACAATGGCGAGAGGTCGGAATCGAGCCCTACGGGCCGATCCCGATGCCACCGTCAATCAACGGCCTTCAGTACGGTCTCTGCGTCTTCGAGGGGCTAAAAGCGTTTCGCACCGTCGCGGGGTCGGTCGCCCTCTTCCGCCCGCGCGAGAATTTCCTGCGACTCGGGCGGTCTTGTCAGCGGCTCGCCTTGCCCGAGGTGCCGGAAGGGCTCTTTTTCGAGGGCCTGAAGCAACTCATGGCGCTCGATCAGGCATGGGTGCCAAGCCCCGACGAGGGGTCGCTCTACATCCGCCCGTGCGTCTTCGCCACGGATGAGAATGTCCGGGTCAAGGCCGCGTCTTCGGCACTGTTCGTGATCTTCGCCTGCCCGGTCGGCGCGTACTACGCCGAGCCGCTGAGCCTCCTGGCGGAGACGCGGTATACGCGCGCCTTCCCGGGCGGCACGGGTGATGTCAAGCCGGGGGGTAACTACGCCGTCAGCCTCCTCGCCGAGCGGGAGGCACAGGAGCGGGGCTACCACAATGTCCTCTGGCTCGATGGGCGGGAGCATCGGTACGTCGAGGAAGCGGGCGTGATGAATATCTTCTTCGTCATCGATGGGATCGTCGTCACCCCCAATCTGTCGGGCACGATCCTCGCTGGCGTGACGCGAGACAGCGTCATCGCCCTCCTCGCGGACATGGACATCCCCGTCGAGGAGCGCCCCATCGCGATGGATGAGATCGTGGCTGCCTACGACCATGGGGCGCTGCGGGAATGCTTCGGGACGGGAACCGCCGCGACCGTGGCGCCCATCGGCAAGATTGGCTATCAAACGCGGGAACTGGTGCTCCCCCCGGTCGCAGACTGGAAGATTGGACCGGCAGTCTTGGCGCGGATCACGCACCTGCGCACGGGACGGGCAGACGATCCGCGCGGCTGGCTCGTGCCCGTCTAACCTGGGATGGATCGCGCGGTGGCGCGGTGCGCCATCGCGCGCGAATGGGAGCGAACGATGTACTACCTGTTGCTCTACGATGTGGTGGATGACTTCATCGCGCGCCGCGCGCCGTTCCGGGAAGCCCATCTGGCGCGCGTCCGGGAAGCGCACGGGCGCGGCGATCTCCTGTTGGCGGGGGCATTCGCCGACCCGGTTGACGGCGCGGCCCTCGTCTTCACGACGGACGATCGCTCCGTCGCCGAGCGATTTGCCGAGCGCGACCCCTACGTGCAGAATAGGCTGGTCACGGATTGGCGCGTGCGTGCGTGGAATGTCGTCACCGGCGCGGAATGACTCTGGGAACCCGAGAAGTTATTCGTTGACGGGCCGCCGCTCCGTCTCTTCCCGTTCACAGGAGGTGGCCGATGGATCTCGGTCTATCGGGGCGGACGGCGATCGTCGCTGCGGCGAGCAAGGGGCTGGGCAAGGCGGTGGCAACCGCCCTCGCGCGCGAGGGGACGAATGTCGTCATCTTCTCGCGCGACGCAGCGGCGATCCGGGACACAGCCGAGGAGATACGGACGATCGCCGTGGCGGAAGCCGAGGTGATGGGACTCGTCGCCGATGTCACCGTGCCTGCCGCATTGGCGGAGGTGGCGCGGGCGACGATTACGCATTTCGGCGCGGTGGACATCCTCTACAATAACGCGGGCGGCCCGAAGCCGGGATACTTCGACGAGCTGACCGACGACGACTGGGAGCACGCCTTCCAACTGACGCTGATGTCGGCGATCCGGCTGACGCGCGCCTGCCTGCCGATAATGCGCCAGCGCCGCTGGGGCCGGATCATCACCGGCACCTCGAGCACGGTCAAGGAGCCAATCCCGACGATGATGCTCTCCAACAGCCTCCGCAGCGCGGTGACCGCCTGGTCGAAGACGCTGGCCGATCAGGTGGCCAGGGAAGGCATCACCGTCAACACGCTGGCGCCGGGCAGGCTCGACACCGCACGCGTCCGGCAACTCGACGAAGACCTCACGCGCCGCGAAGCGGGCGACTTCAGCGAGATGCGCGCGCGCCTGATTGGCGCCATCCCGCTGGGTCGCTACGGTGACCCCGAAGAATTCGGCGCCGCAGCCGCCTTCCTCGCGTCGGAGCAGGCGAGCTACATCACCGGCGTCACCTTACTGGTGGACGGGGGTCAATATCGCGGCCTCTCCTGAGCCGCCTCTGCGCGCTACTCCGGCCTCTCCTCGTCCGCCCACGCCGCGCACCGGCGCATGGTGGCGGGATCGGCGGGGAAGAAGTAGACCACGCGGAAGCGCGCGTCGCGGGCGAAGGGTTCGGCCGAGAGCCGGAACTGGAGGAGGCCCGCGTCGGGCACGGCGAGCCACACCGGCACGAGCGCCCGCGCCGCACTGGCAGGTGGGGGCTCCCGCTCTGCGGTCTCCCAGTATTGCCGGAACTGTGGCAGTGCATCGCTGAGTTGGGCAAGCAGCGTCGTCGGCCACGTCTCGGCACGGAATTGCTCCAATTCGTAGCGGAGCGCGCGGATAAGCGCGGGCAGAAACGTCTCCGGTTCGGCGACGAGCGGCGCGAGTGGCGAGGCGGGGTCGAACCACGCGGCCAGCAGCGACGCCCCCGCGAGCCGACCGCAGGTGCGATCGTCCTCGGCGACGCCGAAGAGGCGCGGGACGTGGTGGTTCCAGGCGATCAGGCGGGTCGCGCAATCGAGCGCGTACGCCGGGAACGGCACCGCGCGCAGCTCCCGCTCGCATACTGCAGCCGCCCAGCGGCTTTCCTCCGCCGACGGCAGCGGGGCCGCGACGATGTAGCCGAATCGCTCCAGGATGTCCCGCCGCTCGCTGTAGCGGGCATCCAGAGCGGCGAGGATGCGCTCCAGCGTCCGCCGCAGGGGTTGGGCGATCTTGCCCGACTCGACCCGCTGCACGTAGCCGCTCGCCAGCTCCGCCTCGGCCTCGACCCACAGCTGCGTCTTGCCACACCGTTCACGCAACGCGCGCAGCAGCGCGCCACCCGGCGTGCCCACCTCGCGTGCCCCCATGCGCCTCATGCTCCCGCCGATTTCGGCTTCGATGCCGATGCGATCGTCTCTCGTGTCCGCTAGCATAGCAGATGCACGAGACGTGGGAATAAAGGAGGAGGAGCATCATGAACGCGATGGAATCCATGTCGAAGCAGGAATTGCTGGCGGCGCTCCGGGCCAGTGGCGAGGAGTCACTGGCGATCCTGCATACCCTCCCGCCGGAAACATTCGCGGTGGTCCGCTATCATCAGGGCTGGACAGGACGGCAGATTCTCGCCCATGTTGCCTCCATCGAGTGGACCTATCCACGTCTCATCATGCTCGCCGAGCGGGCCGCATCGCCCGCCGCCACGGACACCTCGGCAGATGGAGCCGGCGATGCGCGACCCGCGAACGATAGGGACATGGATGCCTACAACGCGCGCCAGGTGGCGAAGCGGGCGCACGTGTCGGTCGCCGCACTCCTCGATGAGTTCGCGCGCAATCGCGCCGCGACGATCGCGGCGGTGGAGGCGGTGGACGAGGCACTCCTGGCAGTTGCCATCCGCTCCGCAGGAGGATATTGTGGCTCCCTTGGCACAGTGATGTATCGGCTGGCGGTGGGGCACGTTCGCGATCATGTGCGCGACATCGTCGGTACCTCGTGAGATCGTGTGCCGCCACATCGGGCGAGCCGGTCTGCGTGGCAGAGCGAGCGACATGATCCGATAAAGGAACGCGACACTTGGAGCATCTGGCGCACCGTCGGTTCGCACGGGGATGCAAGGAAAGCATGTCGAGCAGGGAGGTGGCCGATGGAGCCGGATGATGCCTACACGCGACTGATCGCGCTTCTCGACCAGCACCATGCACACTACCGCCTGATTGACCACGCCCCGGAAGGGCGAACGGAGATCGTCAGCCCCCTGCGCGGTAACGCGCTGTCGCAGGCGGCGAAATGCATCGTCTTGATGGTCAAGATTGGCAAGAAAGTTACCCGGTACATCCTCGGTGTCGTCCCAGGCGACACACGGGTGGACCTGGGCGCGGTTCGGTCGCTCATCGGCGGCACCTACGTCTCGTTCGCGTCGTCCGATATCGCCGAACGGCTCGCCGGGAGCGTCGCGGGCACGATCCTGCCATTCTCCTTCCATCCGGACCTTGAACTTGTCGTTGATCCCGCACTCCTTAAGAACGACGAAATCTTCTTCAATGCGGCGCGCCTGGACCGCTCGATGGCGCTCAAGACAAGCGATTACCTGGCGCTCGCGAAGCCGCGCACCGAGCGGATTGCCGAAACTCGCAACGCCCCGCCGGAGACGTGATGGACTTTTCAGCGATGAGGAGGCAACAATTGGCGGACCAATCACCCTACGCGATCAACCTCGATACGAAGTTCGGCCCACTCGAACTGATTGATGTTGCGGCACTCGGCGCCCGCGACGAGCCCTGGTACAACCAGACCCTCTGTCGGGTGAATGATTGCGTTGTGCGGCTCGGCGTGATGCAGGGCGAATTCCACTGGCACAAGCACGAGAAAGAGGATGAGTTCTTCTATGTGGTGGATGGGCGCTTCGTGATCGAGATGGAGGACCGGACCGTCGAGCTCGCGCCGCAGCAAGGATTCACGGTCCCGAAAGGCTTCGGGACCGGACGCGGGCGCCGGAGCGGACGGTGATCCTGATGATTGAGGGGGCAGGCGTCATCCCAACCGGCAATTGAGATAGAGCATCTCTTGGACGCATGAGAACCCGCTCCATTGCATGCAAACGACAGATCATATGCGCTTGACGCGGGAATGCGCCCGCGTTTCACTGTGTAGACACATGTTTCCCCTTCCTTTTAGGAAAGGGGATTAGGGAATTAGGCAAAAGGAGCATTCCAATGGCGAATCGTCTTCCGACTATCGGCATCGAGTACTGCCACGAGTGCGGCTACCTCGGCTTCGCGACGAAACTGGCGGAGGGGTTACTGCGCACCTTCGAGGGGCAACTGGGCGGCGTGCTTATCATTCCCTCCACCGGCGGCGCATATGAGATCACGCTCGACGGCCGCAGCATCTATTCGACCTTTGACGAAGGGATGCCGACGCAGGAAGAGGCAATCGCGCGCGTCCGCACAACGCTGGCATCGTCCGCCGCCGTGACGGCGTAACGGCGCGACCGGCGTGCGGATTGACATCCTCACGATCTTCCCCGGCATGTTCGCGGGTGCGGGGCCGCTCGGCGCGAGCATCATTGGCCGGGCGGTGGAGCGGGGTATCCTCGACCTGCGCATCCATGACCTGCGCGACTGGACGACCGACCGGCACCGCTCGATAGACGACTACCCCTACGGCGGCGGCGCGGGCATGGTAATGAAAGCGCCGCCCGTTGTCGCGGCAATCGAGGCGGTGCTGGATGAAGACATCGCGCGGGAGCCGCGCGTTCCGGTGCTGTTGATGTCCGCCGCCGGGCGACCCTTCACGCAAACAATGGCGCACGATCTAGCGAAACAGGAACGATTCGCCCTGCTCTGTGCCCACTACGAGGGCGTAGACGAGCGGGCGATTCAACTCGCCGTCACGGACGAAGTGAGCATCGGCGACTACGTGCTGACGGGCGGCGAACTGCCCGCGATGGTCATTACCGATGCTGTCGCGCGCCTCCTGCCCGGTGTGATCGAGGCGGCATCGCTGGCCGAAGAATCGTTTGCGGGCGGCCTGCTCGAATACCCGCACTACACCCGTCCGCCGGATTTTCGCGGTCTCACCGTCCCGGAGGTGCTGACGAGCGGCAACCACGCCCGCATCACCCGCTGGCGGCGCGAGCAATCCCTACTTCGCACCCATGATCGCCGCCCTGACCTCCTCGCCCGCACCCCGCTCTCCGACGCCGACCGCCGCTTCCTCGCTGAGCACGACGATGACATCTGATCTCCGCATTTCTCCCCCTTCCCTCGAAGGGAAGGGGGTGCCCTCTGGGCAGCATGGGGGGTTAGGATTTCCCCCGCCAATCACGACCGCCGACATACCGGACGCGGTGCGGATCACGACGCCGGAGCAGGTGACGATCACGCTGCCACTCGCGGGCGTCGGGACGCGGCTGCTCGCGGCGCTCCTCGATGCGCTTGTGATGATTGGCGTCATTCTCATCGCGCTGATCGTGATTGCACTCATTGGCAGCCTGATCGCCCTCCAGCCGCACGGCGTGGCGGCGGGGTCGGTGCTCAGCGCGTTTGCACTTCTCTTCCTCTTTGGCTTCGTCTTTGCCTACTACGCGGGGCTGGAACTGCTGTGGGACGGTCAGACCATCGGCAAGCGCGTGCTGAAACTGCGCGTTCTGCGCGATAACGGCACGCCGGTGGATGCGGCCGCCGTGCTGGCGCGGACGGTCGTGCGGCTCGTGGATTTCCTGCCGTTCGGCTATCTCGTCGGCCTCATTAGTATGATCGTGGATGGGCGGGCGCGGCGGCTGGGCGACATTGTTGGCGGCACGATCGTCGTGCGCGAGTGGGACAGCGCCCCGACTCTCCGGGAGATCGCCTCCGGCGCGGAACCGGCCGCGTGGGGCCCGCCCGCGCCAGGGCAGGAAGCGCCCGTCTCCTTGCTGACGACGGACGAACTGGCGGCGGCGCGGGAATTCTTGCGGCGCGCGGCGACCTTCCCGCCCCCGGAGCGCGCCGCCCTCGCCTGGCGCGTCGCTACCACCCTCGCCGCCCGCATCGGCTACTCCGAATCACTGACGCACCCCGAATGGTTCCTCATCTGGATCGTTCGCAACGCAGCAACGCAAGGAGACTGAGCACAGAGAAGGGAAAGAAAAAGAATTCTTCACTCCTTCTCCGTGTCCTCTGTGTCCTTTGTGCTCTCTGTGCTTTCCCTTCTTTCGTTGGCGCGAGGGTTGCGTGTTACGATAGGGGCAGGAATGATGGATGTCATCGAAGGAGCGCACCGTGACACGACAGAGCAATGGCAGCGGCCCGTCCCGCGCGAGTGATCGTCCCTTCCATGCGCGCGGTTCCGGCGAGCGGCGCAGTGTGGCGATGGGGCGCAGTGGCATGGTCGCCACGGCGCATCCGCTGGCGACAGCGGCGGGCCCCTGGGCGCTCGAACGGGGCGGCAATGCGACGAACGCGGCGCTCGCGGCGGCGGGCGTCTGCGCGGTCGTGTTGCCCGCATCATGCGGCCTCGGTGGTGATTGCTTCCTCCTCTACTACGATGCGAAAACGCGGAAGGTGACGGGCGTCAACGGCAGTGGCGCGGCCCCACTCACCGCCTCGCCGGGGTTGTACAAGGAGCGCGGCCACATCAGCAGGATGCCGGGGCGCGGTCCGCTCTCTGTCAGCGTTCCCGGCGCGGTAGATGCCTACTTCACGGCGTTCGAGCGGTGGGGCAGCATCCGCATGAGCGACCTCCTCCGCCCTGCCGAGCAGTATGCCCGCCACGGCTTCGCGCTGACGCCACGCGGCGCGGCGATGATCGGTGAACAGGCCGAGATGCTGAAGGCACAACCGGGCGGTGGGGCGCAAACCCTTCTCAAAGGCGGGAAACACGCCCCGCACACCGGGCAAATTCTCAAGAACGAAGATCTCGCGAACTCGATCAGCCTACTCCGGCGACAGGACCGCAATGCCTTCTACACCGGCGAACTGGCAGAAAAGATCGCCGCATGGATGGCGAAAAACGATGGCCTCATCACCGAGGAAGACCTCGCCGCGTACACGAGTGATGTCTACCCCGCGATCAGCACGACCTATCGCGGTCACACCGTCTACACGACCGCGCCTCCCTCGCAAGGGCTGATCCTGCTCCAGGAGTTGAATATTCTCGCCAATACCGACCTCGCGGGGATGGACCGCGAGTGCGTGGCGGCGCTCCATCTGATGATCGAGGCGAAAAAGCTCGCCTTCGCGGATCGCAACCGGTATGCGGGCGATCCGACGTTCGTGGATTTCCCACTCGATAAACTGATTAGTTCGGAGCGCGGCGCGTCACACTTCGTCTCGATTGACCCGCATCACGCCCGCGTGGACGACCCGGCGCTCTCGCTCATCCCGGAGATGGTCGGGGATACGACCTCGCTCTGCACGATGGATCAGCAGGGGAACGCCGTCTCGCTCATCCACTCGCTGTCGGCGGCGTTCGGCTCCGGCTGCCTCGTGGACGGCACGGGCATCTTCCTCAACAATCGCGCCGGGCGGGGCTTCTCGCTCCAACCCGGCCACCCGAACATCCTCGCGCCCGGCAAGCGGACAATGCACACGCTTCACTGCTACGCCGTCACCCGCAAGGATGGCACGCTCGCCTTCGTCGGCGGCACGCCCGGCGGCGATCAGCAGCCGCAGTGGAACATGCAAGTCATCACCAATATTCTCGACTACGGCATGTCGCCGCAGGAGGCAATCGAAGCGCCGCGCTGGACGAGTTTCCCCGGCACCGATCCGGCGAACCTGCCGAACC
>JBPCPB010000079.1:0-6472 GCA_050999735.1 Thermomicrobiales bacterium
TGCCGAGGATGGCGAAGTTGATGTTGGCGGCTTGCAGGATGCGCGCGAGGGCCATCGTGGTGCGTTGATTGCGGCTGTCGAACGAGCCGAGGCAGCCGACAAAGAAGAGCACTTCAACCGCTTCCTCCGCAGCCGCCGCCTCGCCCATGATCCGCACCGGCTGCGCCATCTTTTTCGTCCATGCGTCGCGCTGATTGGGCGGGAACTGATACGGGCTGCTCAGGCGTTCGAGGTTGTTGAAGACGTTGGTCAGTTCGTCGGGAAACTCGCTCTGCTCCAAGACGAGGTTGCGGCGCATACCGACAATTAGCGGTACATGCTCGATGAAGACCGGGCACTGCTCCATACACGCGCCGCAGGTCGTGCAATCCCAAAGTTCTTCCGTGCTGACGACGCCGCCGATCAACTCGCGTTCCGGCCCCTCGCCCCAGCGGAAGCGCGCCAAATTTTCGCCCTCGCCGAGTTCGCCGGAGAAGATGCCGCCGCTGTCCGCCATGTAGCCGCCGATCTCCAGAATCAGATCGCGCGGGTGGAGCGGCTTGTCCGTATTGAAGGTCGGGCAGTATTCGAGGCAACGGCCGCAATGCATGCAGGCATCGAGATTCATTAACTGCGCCCAACTGAAGTCTTCCAGTTTCGCAATGCCGAAGGATTCTGCCTCCTCCAGATTCTCGATCGGTGTCAGTTCACCCATCGGCTTCAGCCGCCGGAAGAAGACATTGGCGAGGCTCGTGAAGGGGTGAATCATCTTGCTGTACGCGAAGTAGGCGAGGAAGGCGAAGGTGGTCAGGAAATGACTGAACCAGTTCACTTGATGAAGCGCCCGCAGCCAGCCGTCCGACAGACCGCGCAGCGGAATCGCCAGCGCATACGAGACAAACGACCACTTCGCCCATGCATCGTGCTGGACGCCGAGCCGGAGCGCGCCAAGTACATATCCCTGTACGGTAAGCACGGCGAGGAAGGAGAGGATAACGAGATCGTCGGCGCTCGTTTGCAGCGTCTTCGGGCGGACGGCGAGCCGACGGTAGAAAGCCATCAGGACGCCCGCGATCAGCAGCAGCCCGGCGAGGTTCATTGCCAGTTTGTAGCCGAGATAGAAGTTCCCCCGGTAAAAACTGTAGTGGAAAATCGGCACCGTGATGTCGTCCTCGATCATCACGATGAAGGTGCCGATCAGGAGCGTCACGAAGCCAACGAAGATGAAGAGGTGCATCAGCCCGCCGTAGCGGTTGCGCCGCCGGACGATCCGGCCATGCAGGATGCTCTGCGTGATTGCGCCCCGAAGCCGCGTACCCCACTGGTTGAAGCGGTTTTCCGGCTGCCCGGTGCGCCACATTCGCACGCGGCGCGCAAGGCCGTAGGCGAGGAAGCCGACCGGGATAATCAGTAGCGCGTAGATAGCGATTTGCCCGAACGTCTGGACATTCCATTCGATCTGTCGCGTTGGTGTCACGCTTCTTCCCCTGTCTGCATCGCTGGCGATTCACGCACGATAAGGCTGGCGCGCTGCGTGGCACGAATGGCGATCAGCGTGCAAAAGATCGTCGCGGCAAGCAGGAAAATACCGATAATCGCGCCTGCCGCCAGCAGCCCGCCGCTCCGATTGCCGCCGCTGGCAAACAGCCCGATCAGGCCCGCGACGAGCGCCGCGACGACCGGCAAAACGAGGAGCACGGCGGCAATAATGGCAATCGTCGTCCGATGGACGAGCAGCCATGTATGCAACTGTTGGCGGCGTGGCTCCACGAAGGCGACGAGGATGCCGAGCACGATACCGCCGACGGAGATCAGCGTCGCGCCGACGATCCGCGTCCAGCCCCAGCCCGCAATCGCGCCGACAACGATCAGCAGGATACCGACCGCGACGACCGCGCTCGATGCGTAGATCAACCGGCGTTGCTGCTCTTTGTCATCGGACCAGATCACCGCGAACCTGGACATTTCGCTCCCTTCAGACCAATGGTAGCGGTCTGTCACGCCGAGATCACGACGTTGTCTGCAAATTGGTGGAGCAGGCTTCAGCCTGCAATCCCGGGTCGGCAGGCTGAAGCCTGCTCCACCAATACCTGCCACATGTCCTACGAGATTGATTCCGTCAACTTCGGCACGATGGTGAGCGCATCGCCGACGATGCCGAGGTCGGCGAGTTCGAAGATCGGCGCGTCGGGATCGTTGTTGATAGCGATAATGTACTTGCTGCCGCCCATTCCGGCGATATGCTGGATCGCGCCGGAGATGCCGCAGGCGACGTAGAGCGTCGGCTTAACCGTCTTGCCCGTTTGCCCGACCTGATACGCATAGGGTACCCATCCGGCGTCCACGACCGCACGGCTCGCGCCGACTGCCCCGCCGAGTTTAGCGGCGAGCGCGTCCAGCAATGCGAAATTTTCCGCCTTGCCCATGCCGCGACCACCGGAGACGATGATGCCCGCCTCTTCCAAGTTCGGCCCTTCGGACGCCTGTGTGACGGTTTCAAGTACCTTGACGCGGCAGGCCGCCGGATCAACCGGTATGGTGATGGACCGCACCTCGGCCTCGCCGCCGACTGCCTCCGCCGCGAATGCCTTGGGGCGCAACTGGATGAGATGCGGGCCGGGGCCGTCAATCGTCAGCGTGCCAATCGTTTCCGCGCCGTAGGGGACGGTAACGGTCAGTTGATCGCCCTCGTACGCGACATCCACCGCGTTGGCGATCACGCCCGCGCCGAGTTGCCCGACCAGTCGCGCCGCCACATCACGCGCCGTAAATGTGCTGGGGAAAAGGATGACATCGGGCGATTCCTGCTGGATGAGCGCGGCCAGCGTTGCCGCCTGCGGCTCCGCAAGATACTCGCCGTACGCCGCATCCTCGCCGAGATGGACGACCGACGCGCCGTGTGCGCCGAGCGCCGCCACGGCACCCCCGCCCGCCGGATGGAGGACGACCGCCTCCGCCGTCCCCAGTTTCCGTGCTGGCACGAGCAATTCGAGCGACAACCGGTGCGGCCCGCCCTCCACCACATCCGTCCAAACCCAAACCCGCTTTGCTGCCATTACTTGCTCCCTTAGTAGACAGTAGCCAGTAGTCGGTAGTCAGTTGACAACGGAAGGCGCTACGCGCCGGGTCTCTTCTTTCTGTCTACTGTCCACTGTCTACTGTCTACTCGTCTAAATCACCTGAATCTGCTTGAGGAAGGCGACGATTTCCGGGACGCTCTCGCCGCTGCCATCGTCAGTGATCGTGCGTGTCTGCTTGGCTTGGCTGACGGGCGCGATGGCGAGCACGCGCTCGCGCGCGCCGGACTCGCCAACCGTCGCGCCGTCGAGGCCGAGTGCGGCGACATCGCGCGTGTCCACCGTCTTCTTCTTCGCCGCCATCATCCCCTTGAAGGACGGGTAGCGCGGTTCGGCGATGCTCGCGGTGACGGTGAGCAGAGCGGGGAGTGTGGTTTGAATTGTTTGATAGCCTGTCTCGGTATCGCGCTGCACAGTGATCGTCGTCCCTTCGACGGTCACGGAGCGGGCGAATGTCACCTGCGGCATGCCGAGCAGCGCGGCCAGTGCGCCGGGGAGCATGCCGCTGTAAGCATCCGTGCTCTCCGTGGCGCAGATGACGAGGTCAGGCGATTCGGCGGCGAGGGCGGCGGCGAGCGTCCGGGCCGTGCCGAGTACATCCGAACCGGCGAGTGCATCGTCGCTGATGTGGACGGAGCGATCCGCGCCCATCGCCATCGCGCGGCGCAGGGCGTCCTCGGCGGCGGGTGGCCCCATCGTCACGGCGACCGTTTCGCCACCATGCTGCTCGACGAGGCGCAACGCGGCTTCGAGACCGTATTCGTCGGCGGGGTCGAGGATGGATTTCGCGCTGTCGCGAATCAACCGTTTTGTCGCGGGATCAACCCGCATCGCCAGGTTCGGGTCCGGCACATGCTTGACACAGACGCAAATCTTCATGCGTGTTGCTCCTCAGGATAGACGCTCAGGCCATTGCGGATCGGCAGATCACCGGGAGTGCGCTGCGTCTAATCCCCTTCAGTGTGCGATTCTCATGCAGCGTTGCAAACATGCGGTACAAACAGGCGCAATGATAGAGGTCGTCCCACGGTTTTTCAACATGGACTGTTGACGCAATTGCCGGAAGCGGGTAGCGTATCCTTGTAGTCCTGTACAAAGGGAGGGATGCGGCGGATAACAGGCGCATTCGCGGGATCGTTCGTACAGCGGTGTGGCGTCACAGCAGGGTCGCACCAACGGACAGGGAGGATTTTCCCACATGGATCTTAACTACACGGCGGAGGATAAAGCCTTCCGGCAGCAGGTACGCCACTGGCTGGAAGAGAATATCCCGAAAAAGCGGCCTGAAACACTGGACGAGCGGCGGGCGTGGCACCGGAAACTCTACGAGGCGGGTTACCTCGGCATGGGCTGGCCGAAGGAGTACGGTGGCCAGGAAGCGCGCCCGATGGAGCAAGCGATCGTCGGTGAGGAACTGGCGCGTGCGAACGCCCCGGCCTCGCTCAACGGCCTCGGTATCGGCATCGTCGCGCCGACGCTCATCTTCCACGGCACCGAGCATCAGAAGCGCGATCACGTCTCAAAGATCCTCACCGCCGAGGAACTCTGGTGCCAGTTGTATTCCGAGCCGAACTCCGGCTCCGATCTCGCCAGCCTCCAATGCCGCGCCGACCGGAACGGCGACGAGTTCGTCATTAATGGTCAGAAAATCTGGACGAGTGGTGCGGTGATTGCCGATTGGGGCATCCTGCTCGCGCGCACCGACCGTAGCGCGCCGAAGCATCAGGGCATCTCCTGCCTCATGCTCGACATGCATCAGCCGGGCGTCGAAGTGCGGCCCCTGAAGCAGATCAGCGGCAGCAGCGAGTTCTGCGAAGTTTTCTTCACCAATGTGCGCGTCAATGCGGACAACCTCGTCGGCGAGATGAACGCCGGCTGGCGAATTGCCCAGACGACGCTCTCCTACGAGCGCGGTGGCAACGTCCTCTCGCGCGTCGTGCGCTTGCAAGAGATGTATGACCGGATGATCGAGGTCTGCCGAGCGCTGAAGCGCAACGGCAAGCCCGCGATCGAGGACCCGAATGTCCGGCAGAAACTTGGCGAAATCTACGCCGAGGTCGAAGTACTGCGCTACGCCGCCCTCCGGCTCCTCAGCCGCCTCGAAAAGGGCCAGCGCCCCGGCCCGGAGGCATCTGTGTCCAAGTTGCACTACTCGGAACTCGACAAGCACGTCCAGGAACTCTTCCTCGACATCCTCGGCCCGTACGGCTTGCAGACGGGTGGACTGCCACCAGACTACGCGCTGCATGCCGATTCCGACTTCGGCGAGGCAGGCAGTTGGGCGTATTCCTTCTTCTGGTCGCGCGCCGGGACGATCTACGCCGGTTCGTCCGAGATCCAGAAGAACATCCTCGGCGAGCGCGTGCTCGGCCTGCCGAAGGAAGTGCGCGAAGACCGCATCGCTCTCGCCCAAAAAGCAGCCGCAGGCGATTGAGGACCTAACCCCCCGACCCCCTTCCCTAAAAGGAAGGGGGAGCCGACCTTCGAGAAACCGAGGCGTTACGGAGAACGCCATGATAGTGAGAGTAAGATTAATCTGAACCCCCTCCTTTTAGGGAGGGGGCAGGGGGTAGGTAGGAGACCAACGATGGATTTTGATTTTACGGAAGATCAGGTCATGCTGCGCGGGCTGGTGCGGGAATTCCTGACCGAACAGGCGCCCGTCGCGCATGTGCGGGCGATGATGGATGACGAGCGAGGTTATGATCCCGACCTGTACCGCCGGTTCGTGCAGTTAGGTATGCTGCCGTTCCCGGAAACCTACGGTGGTGCGGGGCTTGGCATGGTCGAGCAGGCGATTATCCTCGAAGAAATGGGGCGCATCCCCTATCCCGGCCCCTACTTCGCCACGATGATCCTCGCCGGGGTCGCGATCATGGCCTCCAGTGATGAAAAGGCGATGGCGCGCTATCTCCCCGATGTCTGCAATGGCGACCTGACGATGACGCTCGCCTTTCTCGAAGATTCCATTGGCTGGGGGCCGAACGAAATCACGCTCGCTGCGAAGAAGGAGGGCGATGCCTATCTTCTCAATGGCATCAAGCGATTCGTCCCCTTCGGCCAGACGGCGGACGTCATGCTCGTTGCGGCGCGCACCGGCAGCGGCACTGGCGCGGAAGGGATTTCGCTGATCGCCGTCCCGCGCGACGCCGACGGGCTGCGGATTGACAGCGATGTGATTGCCGACCTGACCGAGAAGAGCGCGACGCTCCACTTCGAGAATGTGCGCGTTCCCGCCGAGAATTTACTTGGCGCGGAGGGCGCGGCATGGGCCGCCGTGCAGACGACGCTCCAGCATGCGGCAGTCGGGGCGAGCGCGGAGATGCTTGGCGCATCGCGCAAGTCGCTCGAAATGTCCACCGACTACGCCAAAGTGCGCAAGCAGTTCGGCCAGTTCATCGGTCAGTTCCAGGCCG
>JBPCPB010000248.1:0-4342 GCA_050999735.1 Thermomicrobiales bacterium
GTGGGCGGTGCCCGTCGGGTCCTGCTGCACGGCGATCAGCGCCGGGACGCCGACACCCTCGACATACATGCTGCGGACGATATGGCCCGGCCCCTTCGGCGCGATCATCGAGACATCCACATTTTCCGGCGCCTCGATCTGGCCGTAGTGGATGCTGAAGCCGTGCGCGAACATCAGCATCGCGCCCGGCTTGAGGTTCGGCGCGACATCCGCCTTTTAGACCTTACCCTGCAAGTGATCCTGAAGGAGCATCATCACGATGTCGGCGCCCTTCACGGCGTCGCCGGTATTCTTGACCGTCAGGCCGTCCGCCTCCGCCTTCGCCTTGCTCTTCGAGCCTTCGTACAACCCGACGACGACGTTCACGCCGCTGTCGTGCAGGTTGAGGGCGTGCGCGTGCCCCTGGCTGCCGTAGCCGATGATCGCGACGGTCTTGCCATCCAGTAGTTTCAGGTCCGCGTCGTTGTCGTAGTAGATGATCGCTGGCATCGTGCTTCCTCCCCATCAATCGAACAATAGACGATGATTCTAACCGCTAAGACACCAGGAACGCCACGAAAGACTCAGCACAGAGGACACGGAGACCACAGAGAAATTCTTTTGTTTTTTATTTTCTTTGTGCTCTTTGCGTCCTCTGTGATCTCTGTGCTTGACCCTTTTTCTCTCTTGGCGTCCTTGCGGGCGCCCTCTCTGGGCAGTATTGGCGGTTCAAAGTCGGCCCCATCTATAGTAACAGGCAGGCATCCGCCGCCAGCCAGAAGAGTTTTTCGCGTACGGTGTGCGTCGTCCAATCGCGGGAGTCCCACTCGCCGCTCAGATCGTCGCCGCCGTAGAGCAGTTGACCGAACTGCACGCCCCGGAACCGCGCGACGGCGAAAAAGGCCGCCGCCTCCATCTCGACGGTCAGGCAGCTTTCCGACTGACGCAGGCGCGTTTTCTCGCGCGTTTCGCGGTAGATACCGTCCGTCGTCCATGTCTTGCCGGTGCGGTATGGCACGCCGTGCCGCGCAAGTGTTACCTCGATTGCCGCCACTGCTTCCGCAGTCGCCGCTACTTCACGGCTCGGCGGCAGGTAGTGATAGGACGTGCCCTCGTCCCGCACGGCGCGATCCGGCACGACGATCTGGCCGACGGCAATCTCCGTGTCAAGGACGCCCGCACCGCCGCAGGCGATGAATTTCCGGCACCCGTGTGCGATCACCTCTTCGAGCAGGCACGCCGCCAAGGGTGCGCCAACGCCAGGGTGGAAGAGCGCGAGCGGCTGCCCGTTATGTTCGATCGCATACAATGGGTGCGATCCGATCTCGCTCCGCATGAAATCAATCTCCCGCGCCCGCCCGTCGTCACGCAACTGCGCGATCACATCCTGAAAAAAGCAGACGACACAATGCTCCGGCGCCCGTCCGGACGGCGTGATGGTATGCGACGGATCGAAAATCGCTTCCGCCACCGGATCGAACTCCAGAATCGGAAACTCCCGCTCGATCCCACTACTCATATGCTACCGGCCACGAAAGAAAATACGAGCGCAGAAAACACAGAGAACGCAGAGGACGCGGAGAAGAAATCCTCTTTCTTCTTCCCTTTTCCTCTCTGTGTTCTCTGTGTCCTCCGCGTCCTCTGCGCTACATCTCTCATGCGACGTCTTCGCGGAGGCGGGCGGGGGCATCGGCGGGGGCGCTCGGGCGGGTCATGACGACGGTGCCGGTGCGCGCAATCTCGCGGATACCGAAGGGTTGCAGGAGGCCGAGGAAGGAATCAACCTTGTCCGCCGGGCCGGAGATTTCAATCACCAACTGGTTGTTCGAGACGTCCACGATCTGGCCGTTGAAGATCGTCGTCAGTTGCATGATGTCCGCGCGGTTCTGCGCCGTCGCGTTCACTTTAATGAGCGCCAGTTCCCGCCGCACATGCGGCTCGGTCGTGATGTCCGTCACCTTCAGCACTTCGAGCAGTTTGTACAGTTGCTTCGAGACCTGCTCAACTGTCTCGTCGTCGCCATTGAAGACGAACGTCATGCGGGATAGGCCCGGCTGCTCGCAGTGGCCAACCGTCACACTCTCCGCATTGAAGGTGCGGCGGCGAAACAAACTCATCACCCGGTTCAGGACGCCCGGCTGATCCTCCACGAGGCAGACGAGCGTGTGTGTGCGTTCGGTCATTTTTCCTACCCCCTATAGCGAGTAACAAGTCGAAAGTAACAAGTAACAAGCGAAAGACGGATTCGTTCTTGTTACTTTGGACTTGTTACTTGTTACTGCTCAGACCGGGTCCGCGAAGACCATCTCCTCGTTGCCATTGCCGGGGCCGACCATCGGATAGACGTTCGCCTCGCGCTCGGTGCGGAAATCAATCAGGACGGGGCCGTTCGTTTCCTGCGCCCAGCGGATCGCCGCGTCCACCTCGGCGTGCGTCTCGACGCGGCGGGCGGGAACGCCGTACGCCGCCGCGAGCATCAGGAAGTCTGGGCTGGAAATCGGCGTCGCGGAGCGGTTGCGCTGGTGGAAGAGGTCCTGCCACTGGCGCACCATGCCGAGATAGCCGTTGTTGATAATGCCAATCTTGACCGGGTAGCCTTCCTGCACGATCGTTTGCAGTTCATGGAGGGACATCTGGAAGCCGCCGTCGCCGACGATTGCCCAGACTTCGCCCCCCGGTTTCCCGGCCTGCGCGCCCATCGCGGCGGGGAGGCCGAAGCCCATCGTGCCGAGACCACCGCTCGTGATGTTCTGGCGCGGCGTGTTGAAAATGTAATACTGTGCCACCCACATCTGGTGCTGCCCGACATCCGTCGCGATTGTCGCGTCGTCGTCTGTCAGTTCGCTCAGGCGGTCAATGACATACTGTGCGGAGAGGACTTCGCCGCCGTCGCGATCCTTGACGATGCGCGGCGGATGCGCCTCCTGCATCTCCTCGATCTGCGCCAACCACTCGGCATGCTCGGCGGGTTCCAATTCGGCGGCAAGCATATGGAGACTCGCCTTCGCGTCGCCGACAACGGGCACATCGGCGCGGACATTTTTGCCGATTTCCGCCGGGTCAATGTCCATATGGATGACCTTCGCATTACGCGCGAAGGAGGAGAGCCGGCCCGTCGCGCGGTCGTCGAAGCGCATGCCAACAGCGAGCATCACGTCGCAGCGGTTGACGGCGCGGTTCGTGTGCGCGTGGCCGTGCATGCCGAGGAGGCCCATCGAGAGCGGATGGCTCTCCGGGAAGGAGCCGAGGCCAAGCCAGGTGTTGACAACGGGAATGTGCGCCTTCTCCGCCAATGCGAGCAGTTCGGCGGCGGCGTCCGCGATCAACACGCCCTGCCCGGCGATGATCAGCGGTTTGTGCGCCTCACGGAGCAGTTTCGCCGCCGACCGAATCTGCCGGTGGTTCGGCATGATCGTCGGGCGGTAGCCGGGCATACTGACCGCGCGTGGATATTCATACGTCACCTCTTCGAGGAAGCAGTCCTTCGGCATGTCCACGAGCACCGGGCCGGGGCGGCCGGTACGCGCCAGGTGGAAGGCTTTCTTCAGAGTCGGCGCGATCTCCGCGGCGGTGTTGCAGAAGAAATTGTGCTTTGTTACCGGCAGTGTGACACCGATGATGTCCGTCTCCTGGAAGCCATCCTTCCCGATCAAATGGCGGACGACATTGCCCGTAATCGCGACCATCGGGGAGGAGTCCATCATCGCGGTGGCGATACCGGTGACGAGGTTCGTCGCGCCGGGGCCGGAGGTGGCGATACAAACGCCAACCTTGCCGGTGGCGCGGGCGTAGCCGTCCGCCATGTGCGCCGCCATCTGCTCGTGCCGCACGAGGACATGATGGAAGGGATAGCGCGGGATGGCATCGTAGAGAGGAATGACCGCGCCACCCGGATAGCCGAAGACCGTCTCCACGCCCTCCTCGACGAGCGCGCGGCAGACCGCGTCCGCCCCGCGCGTGCGCGTCCCCTGCCACGAGGCAATCAAGTCCGCGTGCTCGGCGCGCGGCATCGCGGTCGGTGTCGTAATCGTCAGTTCGTCTCGCTCGCGTGTGACGACCATCGCCCCACTCCTTCCTTCTGCTGCGCTCACAAAAAAACCTCCCGATGTGGGAGGCGCCTGCGTCACTGTCATTCCAATCGTTGCTATCCTGGCGCCCGCCTCCCATCGCACACGCGCGTTACCGGTACGGCAACGCGCCCGGTAATAATGAGTACGCGCCCCGTAACGAACAAAACCGCGCTGGCGAGCGCGGCGGGGGCGAGGGCGGACGCATGACGACGTGCGGCGTCTGCTGCCGCGTTCGTTGCCATGCACTGTTCCGTCTTTGCCATCATCGCGGTATCCCTCGCCCTGTGCAGCGG
>JBPCPB010000322.1:0-10122 GCA_050999735.1 Thermomicrobiales bacterium
ACCTCCTCCACTGGTCGCGCTGGCGGCGCGCGCACCAGGCGACGGCGAAGCGTTGCCACACCGAGCAACGGGCGCGACGTGATCTGCCGATGCCGCTGGCGACGCGAACGATGGGGGTGCCCGGCACGCCGCTGCTGACCGACGCCTTGTGGGTGCAACTCGCGCCGCTGCTCCCGCCACGCGCCGGGAAGCGGGGTCGCACGCCGAGCGACCACCGCCCGATCCTCGCCGGGCTGTTCCGGATGATGCGCACGGGTGTGGGCTGACGCGAGATCCTGCCGCAGTTTGGCCCGTGGCACACGGTGTACAGCCGCTACCAGCAATGGTGCCGCGATGGGACTTGGGCACGCATCGTGGCGGCGTTGCCGCCCAGCCCACATGAAGATCAACTGTCGCTGTAGTACTAGACTCGATCCTCGCCAAGGTAGCACGCCGCACGCCCATTTTCATGCGTCGGTGGTGGCCACCCGGCCATGCGAAGGTTTGGCGAAGAAGCACTGATCCACGTCTGCGCCTTCCGTGCGATAATTGGGGAACGGAAGCGTGGCAGCGTGCTGATTCCCGTATGCGTACTCGTAGTGCTGTCCACTTTATCTGAGGATGAGGAGCCATGGATGCCTGCCAGGATGAAAGAGGTCGCAAAAAAGGCGGGGGTCTCGCTCATCACGGTGTCGCGCGTCATCAATGGGACCAGTAACGTCCATGTGGACACAAAGGCGAGGGTGCTCGCTGCCATCGAGGATCTTCAATACGTTCCGAATCAGATGGCAAGTAACCTCCGCTCGCGTCAGACCAACACCCTTGCCCTCCTTCTGCCAACGATCACTAATGCGTTCTGGACGACGATCGCCCGCGGCGCCGAGGATGAAGCGGAGTCCCGAGGGTACAGCCTCTTCCTCTGCAACACCGATGACGATGCCGCCAAGGAGGCGCGCTATTTCGAAGCGCTGCTGCGGTATCGAGTAGGTGGTCTCGTCATCGTGCCAACGGCGGAGAGCGGCCCCGCACTCCGCCGTCTCCAGCATCACGAGATGGTGTTTGTCCAGATTCATCGTCGCATCGAGGGCGTTGAGAGCGATATTGTCCGCAGTGATGGCCGCAGCGGTGCGTTTGTCTTGACCAATCAATTGCTCGATGCAGGTTGGCGACGGATCGCCTATGTTGGCGGCCCGCTCACAACATTCACGGGACGGGACCGCTTCTCCGGCTATCAGGACGCCATGACGCGGGCGGGTGTCCAGCTCAATCCTAAACTCGTAAAGTTCGGTCCCGTCGGGCAACAAAGCGGCTACACGCTCGTCGAACAACTGCTGGATGCGACACCCCGCCCGGACGCGATCGTCATCGCTAACAGCCGCCTCGCGGTTGGTGCGCTCCGCGCCCTCACCGCGGCAGGACTCGTCCTGCCGCAGGATATCGCTGTTGCCTCGTTCTACGATATCCCCGCGCTCGATGACTACTCTCCCTTGATGGCGACCGTCATTCAGCCTGCGTATGATATCGGTCGCCTCGGCGTTCGCCGGCTCCTCGAGCGGATGGCGGGCACGCACGACAGGGCGGAAGAGATTCTCCTTCCGCACCGCGTGCGCGCCGACGAGCCGACGAGCCAGACATCCCTGTGGCCTGATACCCACTCAATGCCCGCCTTGTCAGGATGACTGTTCATCGTGCCACCGACTGCATAGATTTTCCTTGACAGCCCCGAGAGCGAATGTTATCGTTCCCATACGGTGATTTCGACAATGATGGCGCGCTGCCATTAGGCTTTTGAACATCCTAAGCGCATCCGCGCTCTCCCTTCCATTCCGGTAGGGACCGTTGCCAAAAATGGATGTTCCGCCCCTTTGCCATCGAGACGTGCTGTCGCTCTCTGCACGAGCCATGAAGGAGACCGGTGACGATGCCAGAGCCACTCGGTGTTGCGCTTTTCGGTTGCGGCGGTGTATCTGCGGGGCATTTCAGCGCCTACACCACGAATCCCAAGGCACGGTTGATTGCGGCGGTCGATGTTCGGCCCGAACTCGCGGAGGAGGCGGCAAAGCGGTGGGGCGCCGAGCGCTGGTACACATCCACCACTGAGGCGCTTGCCGACCCCGAGATACACATCGCCGATCTTTGCTTGCCCCATCACCTTCACGCGCCGGTCGCGATCGAAGCGGCCAACGCCGGTAAGCACGTCTTCGTCGAGAAGCCAATCGCCAACACACTCGCCGAAGCGGACGCGATGATTGCCGCCTGCCGTGAGAACAATGTGCTGCTGATGGTGGATCAGACGAAACGGTATCAGAACCGCCACCGCAAACTGAAAGAGTTGCTGGACGTCGGCTATGTCGGCGATCCGATCCTCGTGCGCGGCGCGTATTTGCAGGACATCACGTACGCCTGGCAGCACATGGAACCCGCGCGACTACAGGGCTATTGGAAACACGACGGTGTCATTTCCGGTATCGGTATCCATGCGCTCGATCTCCTGCGCTGGCTGATCGGCGAGGCCGTCGCGGTGCAGGCGGTCGCATCAACGAGCGACATGATTGACCCGGCGCGCCGAACAGAGGACAGCGGCCTTGTGCTCCTCACGTTCGCGAACGGTTGCATCGGCGAGGTGACCGTCTCGTACGTCCTGAAACATCCGCACCTGGGCGCCAGTTGGGATGTGATGCCAATCGAGATCTACGGTCGCGATGGCTCTCTTCAGATGGACGAGTATGACACGATCACCGTCACGTCAGACAAGATCGCGAGTGATATCGGCCCCGGCGTCTTTCAGGTCCAGACGCGGCCCGCTGTCGGTGCGTCACGCCCGCCTGCCGAGGGGATGGCCGGAGCAATCGAGCACCTACTCGATTGCGTCCTGAATGGCACACAACCGCTCACACACGGCGAGGATGCACGCGCGTCCCTGGAACTGGTCGAGGCGGCCTATCAATCGATCAACGAAGGGTGTGCGGTGCGCCTCCCGCTCCAACCCGTCGTGGTATCGCAGCCCGTGGGAGGGATGCAGTGAAGATCTGCCTGCGCACCCACATGGTCTCCGATGACCCCGCCGTGCGCGTTGATTATTGTCGTCAACTCGGCGTTACCGCTGTCCAGGAATCAGCAAAATCCATCGCCAGTGCCGTCGAGCGCGGCTGGCCCACCGGCGCGGAGTTACGGTTGTACCGCCAGCCATTCGACGAAGCGGGGATAGCGATCACCGGTCTTGAGCCGGTGAAGGAACCGGTGCGCGAATGGGCCGACGATACGGCAATGGGCAAGGAAATGTTTACGATCTTCGCCCGCCATCTCGATGCCGCTGGCGAGGCGGGTATCCCCTGCGTCACACTCCACCCGCCGCTCGATGGCGCAACATCACCGGTAGAAGCGGCCGATCAGTTTGCACGCAACTGCGCGTTCTATGTCCGCGCTTCGGAGCACGCGCGGCAGGCCGGGACACGATTGGCGACGCACTCGCCGTGGCCGCCCGTGAAGGGCCTCTGGGGCGCGCGGGAGTACGACTCGCTCTTCGACGCCGTACCCACTCCTGAGAATGGAATGATCTTCTGCTTCGGCTGCATGGCAATGCGCGGCGACGACGTGCGGGAGGTGCTCCCCCGGTTCATCGATCGCACCTTTATGGTTCATGTGCGCGACGTCGTCATCCACGCGGATGGGCAGGTGGACGAGGTCTTTCCCGGCGACGGACAGGTGCGGCCAGACACCGCCATCGCGCTCCTCCACGAACTCGGATACCGCGGCGCGATCGCACCGGAGCATTTGCCGAAGGTTTTCGGCGAGCGGAAGAACGAGATCGCCATGGCTTACGCGGTCGGGTATTGTCGCGCGGCGTTAGGGGATCAGACATGAGGGTGATGGGTTGGGTTGTATGAGCAGGTTGGGGGGTAGCGCATCATGACGACACGACAGTTGCACCGACGTGAATTTCTTGTCGCCGCCAGTGCCGCCGCAGCAGCGAGTCTCCTCGCGGCATGCTCAAGCGGCAGCCAGGCGGTCGTCCTTCCAACAAAGACTCCGGCAGCTGCGGGGTCCGCGCCCGCGACAACCGGGCAGGCGGCGGCCAGTTCGCCCGCTGCTGTAGGGCAGGCATCGCCTGCCGCTGTCCCGTCGAATGTTCAACAGATACCGCGCAACCAGACGTTGATTATGAGCGTCTCGGACTCTGTGGATCAGATGAACGACGCGGAGATCCATAACCCGTTCCTCACCAACGTCGCACAGCGCACGGGCTGGCACTTCGCCTTCGAGCCATTCTATTTCTATGATTCGGTCTGGAACGAGAAGGCGACCGCGCCGCCGGGATTGATGGGCAGTAAAGGCGAGATCCCGTATCAGGCGGAGAGTTATCAGTTCAACGCTGATTTCACCGAATTGACGGTCAAACTGCGGCCCAATATCACCTGGAGCGACGGCATGCCGTTCACCAGCAGTGATGTCCTCTTCACGATCAACATGCTGCGGAACAATGCACCGGACCTCTTCTCCTCCTTCGACATCAAGAACGCGGTGAAGGACATCGTAGCGCTCGACCCACTCAATGTGAAATTCACGCTCAACGCGCCGAACCCGAACTTCATGATCCAGTACTTCCAGTGGGTGCAGGACCAGGGTTTCCCGATCGTGCCGGAGCATATCTTCAAGGGGCAGTCGGACCTCAAGACATTCACCAATCACGACCTCTCGAAGGGCTGGCCGGTCGTGACGGGGTCGTGGAAACTTGTCTTCTCCTCGCCGACCCAGAAGATCTGGGACCGCCGCGATGACTGGTGGGGCGCGAAGACCGGCTTCCATCCCTTGCCCGCGATGAAGCGGATCATCGTCCTCCCTCGCTACGAAGATCCAAAGCTGACGCAACTCCTCTCCGCCGGTGAGATTGATTGCTCGCATAATCTGCAACCGGCGGACACAAAGACCGCCATCAGCCGCAACCCGAAACTGGAAGTCTTCACCGCAGACAGAAAGCCCCCTTACGGCGCGATTGACGGGTGGACGAACGTCCTCAAGATCAACTGCGGCAAAGCGCCTTACGATGACCCCGATATTCGCTGGGCGATCAACCACGCCATCAATCGCAAGCAGATCATTGACGTCGGCTTCGCGGGATCGGGACAATTCACGGTACTGCCGCTGCCCGCCTATCCGGTGATGCAGCCGTACTTCGACGCGGTGCAGGATATCCTGCAGAAGTACCCGATTGATTCCTTCGATCCGGCGAAGACAGCGGAAATCATGCAGGGTAAGGGGTACACGAAGGGATCGGACGGCATCTGGACGAAGGGCGGCAATCGCTTCGCGTTCACGATTATCTGCGCGCCGGGCTTCTTCGAGACGTTCGTTCCCGTCATCGCCCAGCAACTCAAGCAGGCGGGGTTCGACGCCACCTTCAAGTTCCCGACGAATGCCACGACCCTTGAGACAACCGGCGATCTGGACGTCTTTGTTGACGGGCAATCCGCCTCGGTGCGCGATCCGTATCTCAGTATGAAGCAGTATCACAGCCGCTACGCCCTGCCAATCGGTCAGACCGCGCTCTATTACTTCCGGTGGAAGAATACCGACTACGACAAGATTCTTGATCAGATGGCGACGATCGCGCCCGGCACGCCGCAGTTCATGGACCTCTGGCACAAGGCGATGGAGATTTGGATCCCGAACCTGCCCTCCATCCCGACGGTGCAGTGGTATCAGATCTGCCCGGCCAACGATCAATACTGGAAGGGCTGGCCGAACTCGGACAACCCGTATACGACACCGGCATCGTGGCATCGGGGGGCGGCGGGACTGTTTATCAACACGCTGCAACCGGCCTGAAAGACGTGGCATCGGGCACGCGCGATCACGCAAACGCGCGAATGGCGCGTGCAAGGGTCTCACGGTGCGAAGGAGTGATCGGCGATGCAACTCGGCTATGTCCTCCGGCGGCTGCTGCAATTAGTGATCGTCCTCTGGGCGGCGGCGTCAATTAATTTCATCCTGCCACGCCTAGCACCCGGCAACCCGGTGCGGGACCGCCTGCTTAGTCAGGCATCGCAGGGCGGAGCGTTGCAGGGCGGCATCGAGGAGATGGTGCGCTCCTACAACACGAAGTTTGGGCTCGATAAGCCGCTCTACGTCCAGTACGCGCTCTATCTGGAGCACGCCGCCCGATTGGATTTCGGCTATTCCATCGCCAATTACCCGAATACCGTGGCCGGATTAATCCGCGGAGCGTTGCCCTGGACGATCGGGCTCCTCATTGTCTCATCAGCCATCGCTTTCGTACTCGGCACGATCCTTGGTGCGCTCGTCACCTGGCCCAGCGCGCCGAAGTTTTTCCAGTATCTCGCCGGTCCCGCGATGGCGCTCTCCGCAGTGCCGTTTTACCAACTCGGGTTGGTGCTGATCTTCGTGCTCGGTGTCTGGCTCCCCCTCTTCCCGCTCTCCGGTGGCTACTCCATCGGCGCGATCCCGCATTTGAGCCTCTCGTTCATGCTGGACATTGGGCGCCACGCGCTTTTGCCCGGCCTCTCGGTTGTCCTGTCGTCCGTTGGTTTTTGGATGCTCGGGATGCGGGGGATGATGATCACGACCAAAGGAGAGGATTACATCACGTTCGCTGAAGCGAAGGGGCTCAAGGACCGGCGCATCTTCTTCTCCTACGGGATGCGCAATGCGATGCTGCCGCAAGTGACGAACTTCGCGATCAATCTCGGCACGATCATTTCCGGCCTGGTCATCGTGGAGGTAATCTTCGGGTATCCGGGGATGGGTTCGCTCCTGTACAATGCCATCACCGGACTCGATTACTTCCTCATCTACGGCATCGTTTACATCACCATTCTCGTCATCGCGCTCGCAACGCTGCTTGTTGACTTGTTCTATCCGATTCTCGATCCGCGAATCTCGTACAGGAGGGCGTGAGATGGCCGAAGCGCCGATTGATCTCGCCGGTGTGCCAAGTGTTCCCCTTGCGGAGCGGATGACCTATCGGGACCGTACTCCGCGGGAGGCGGTGACTGCGTACTGTCGGCGCAATCCGCAGGTCGTGATCGGTCTGACGATGGTGGTGCTCCTGCTGATGATCGGGATTATCGGCCCACTCTTCGTTAACACAAAAGAGGCTGATCCCTTGAGCGCGTTACCGTCGCTGCATCCCTCCCGACAGTATCTCCTGGGCACGGACGATCAGGGTCGCAATCTGATCGCCGTCATTGTCGCGGGGCTACCGGCAACGCTGAGGATCGGTTTCCTCGCGGGTGGGATAGGCCTAGGGATTGGGATCATCCTCGGCTTCCTCTCCGGGTATCTCGGTGGTGCGGTGGACGCGGTGGTCCGCGTCGCGGTCGATACGCTGATCACGGTCCCCGGCCTCCTGATCCTGATCCTGATTGCCGCCTCGATTAAGACGTTCATCAGTGTCAATATCATGGCGCTCGTGATCGCGTCACTCGCGTGGCCGCGCCCGACACGGATCATCCGATCGCAGGTACTGACCATGCGTGAGCGGGCGTACGTGCAGGTTGCGCGGCGATCCGGGATGAACACGATGGAGATCATCGTCCGGGAGTTGCTGCCCAATATCTTCCCCTTCCTCGCTGCGGGCTTCGTGGGCGCGGTCTCCGGCGCGATCCTCTTCTCGATCGGACTGGAGGCGCTCGGGCTGGGCCCGCAGAATGACCCAACGCTCGGCATGACGATCTACTGGTCGATCCGATTCAATGCCATTCTGCGTGGGTTGTGGTGGTGGTGGGCACCGCCGATCGTCATACTCATCGTCCTGCTGCTCGGATTGCTTCTCCTGACAATCGGGCTGGATGAGATCGCGAACCCGCGCTTAAGGAGGACGGCGTGACGGCAACAGCGCTCCCGAAAACCGCGCCGCAGACAGACACGCTGCGGGTTGAGGACTTGCGCGTCTACTATCACACACCGCGCGGCGCGGTGCGAGCAGTGGACGGTGTCAGTTTCGAACTGAAGCCCCACGAGCGTATCGGCTTCGTGGGCGAGTCCGGCTCCGGCAAGACGACCATCGCCATGGCGCTCATTCGGCTGATCAAGCCGCCCGGCAAAATCGAGGGCGGGCGCGTGACGCTCGGTGAAACGGACGTGCTCGCGCTGTCGGACGAGCAGATGCGACACCTGCGTCTCGCCGACATCGCGATGGTCGCGCAGGGCGCGATGAACTCCCTCAATCCGGTCAAACGGGTCCGCGATCAGATCGCGGATGGACTGGCCGACCATGGCGAGTCCATACCCCGCCACGAACTCGACACGCGGATCGGCGAACTCCTGCGACGGGTCGGCCTCAAGCCAGAAGTCGCCGGTATGTATCCGCACGAACTCTCAGGCGGCATGAAGCAACGGGTAGTGATTGCCATCGCCATCAGTCTGCGCCCGAAGGTGATCATTGCGGACGAGCCGACCAGTGCCCTCGATGTCGTCGTGCAGCGCCAGATTATGGAGACGCTGCGTGAGGTTCAGGACGACCTGGGCGCCTCGGTCATCCTCATCGGCCACGATATGGGGCTGATGGCGCAGTTTGTGACCCGGCTCGGGGTGATGTACGCGGGGAAGCTCGCGGAACTGGGCAGCGTCACTGATCTCTTCGAGGAGCCGCTCCATCCCTACGCGCAACTGCTGATCGGGAGCCTGCCATCGCTCGAACGCAAGGGCGCGTTCGAGGGCATTCCCGGCGTCCCACCCTCGCTCCTCGACCGGCCATCGGGATGTCCCTTCCGGACGCGCTGTCCGCATGCATTCGACCGTTGCGCGAGCGAAGAGCCACTGTTGCGGGAAGTGCGCCCTGACCATTGGGTTTCCTGTCACCTGTACTGAGGAGCGAAGAGCACTGATGACTGCGCTACTTGAAGCCCGGAATGTCACGAAAGTCTTTGGCGCGGGAATGTTCAGCAAAAACCGGAACGTCGCGCTGGACAACTTCTCGCTCACGATCGAAAGCAATCCGCCTTCGTTCACGGCGGTTGTCGGTGAGAGCGGTAGTGGCAAGACGACGCTTGCTCGTATCCTGCTGGGACTCACGCCGCCGACGAGCGGCGAAGTGCGCTATCAGGGGAAAGACGTCCGGCATATGTCCCGTGCGGAGTACCGGACATATCTGCGCGAGGTGCAGGTGGTTTTCCAGGACCCCTACGAGGTGTATAACCCGTTCTATAATGTTGACCACGTCCTGGAAACGCCGATCACCAAGTTCGGCCTCGCCCACTCGCACAAGGAGCGTCGGGCGCTGATCAAGGAGGCACTGCAGGCCGTCGGCCTCCGCCCCGAAGAGACACTGGGCCGTTTCCCGCATCAGTTGAGCGGTGGCCAGCGTCAGCGCATCATGGTCGCGCGCGCGTTGTTGCTCCGGCCCCGCGTCATCATTGCCGACGAACCGGTCTCGATGGTTGATGCTTCGCTGCGTGCGACGATCTTGAAGAGCCTTTCCAACCTCAATCAACAGTTCGGCATCTCGTTCATTTACATCACGCATGATCTGACAACCGCGTACCAGGTGAGTGAGAACATCATTGTGCTGTACCGTGGCGCGGTCGCGGAGGCAGGTGATGTCGAGCGGGTCGTGCAGGACCCGCAGCATCCGTACACGCAACTCCTCGTTGGTTCGATCCCGCTGCCCGATCCGAAACGCCCGTGGGCGGCGGCGAAGTCACCCGCGGGGATCGGCACACCGACGGCCGAGAGTTGCAAATTCACGGATCGCTGCCCGTACGCGATGCCGATGTGCATCGAGAAACATCCGCCGCTTTTCCGCACCGATCCCCGGCGCGTCTCCGCATGCTATTTGTATCGCGACGCCCCGGCGGTCAAGCCGGAAGAGTTGACGAGCATCTTTGCCGGTGCGCCAACGAGGGCACCAGAGGATCAAGCCGCCGCGGACGATTGAGGAATTGCAGACATTGTCTGATACGCGATGGTAACGACGGTACTGGCCAGTGATTATTTCCAGAAGGAGGGTCTGAACATGGCGGTCGCGATTGAGTCTCGTTCCGCAACTGCGGCTGACAACGCAGCGGCATTGCGCCTCATTGACACCGATATCCACAACGATCTGCCGAGCATGCAGGAATTGAAACCGTTCCTTGCTCCCGAGTGGCATCCGTGGCTCGACAACGGCGGCCCCGGGGTGGCATC